>JAZLCC010000001.1:0-7125 GCA_045614065.1 Eubacteriales bacterium
CTCAAAATCCGACGTGGTAGAATGCTCGACGTCGGTTCTATCACACATAAACAAAAGCTTAAAAAGCTCTTTTTCTTCCTTCGCAAAGCGGATATACGCCATGCCGAACGCCTTATATTGCGGATATTTTTCGCTTTCGGTCTCAACCCTTATAAAATCAAGATACAAATCATAGGCTGAAGCAATGACGGTCTCCTGAAGGTCCTCCATACTCTCAAAATTTGAGAACAAGGGCTGCGTTGAGCAATTAAGCGCAGATGCTATCGTGCGAGCATTTATTGCATCAACTCCGTTCTTTCTGACAAGTTCTAACGAAACGTTAACGATATCCTCTTTTGTTACCTTTACCTTTGGTGGCATATTTAACCTCCATAATATATCGTTTGTTATATAACTGTTGTTATTTTATCATAGCCTTTAAAAAATGTCAATAGGTAAAATAAAAAATACTATGACTAGTACTGTATATAAAATAGATTTTACTACTTCAAAAGCAAAGCCCCGCGCAAGGCGGGGCGAATTGTTAAGGTTTTTTTGCCACTTTTTTCAATCGATCAACAAGCTCTTCATAACGGGCATCGGAACGCAAAACATCAACCTCATAATGGTTTTCCATCCATTCAAGCATAGATTGCGAACGATTTCCTTCTGCCTCCATGATCCATCCGCCACTTGAATAGCCGCGCATAATAAACGAGGTGTGCGGCGCATCAAAATCATATGTGTCCATATGAATAGCAAAATCTGCACCCCTTTCCAACCAATTCAACGCTTCTTCGTAGTTCTGCTTTCTCAAAAATGCGACGCACAAAAAATTGCAAGCGCTTTCTCCAAGTTGTGCCTTGATTTGATAATCCCCATCCGGAAAAAGCAAATCAAGAAAACCTACCTCCGTTTGCCATAAACAAATTTTGTCTTCGAGCGAATAAATATAGTCTCCGTTATCGTGTCTTTGAGTAGCTGCGAGTTCAATCATTTCAGCCGTGTGGTCAATTAAAAATGATAAATATTTCTGAAATTCTTCAAAACCTGCATCTCCCCTCCAACGATACCTCATAAAGTTTTCGTAAGAAAAATGGGTGCGCGGCATTTCTTCGGCAAGCTTTAACATTTCGTCTTTTTTTCCTGCATATCCATAAGCGTGTCCAAGCGTGTCGATTGCCTCATATCGAATCGTGCTATCGGTGCACTCAGCAAGGATTCGGTTGCAAAGGTCAAACACCTCGTCATATTCCTTGATACCTTTTCGAGAATATTCACACACCAACGAATAGGCAAGGCTTTGCATAACCTTATAATCGCGCGGAAATTTTCTATTTGCTTCGCGAAGAAGCGCGGTTCGTTCCGAGCCTTTTCCTTGATTGCCAAGCTCAGCTGCTTCGGTTAAATATTTTTTTATCTCCTCGCTATTCTTTTCGATATCAATCCCGAGAAGAACGTCTGATGAAACATCAAAAATATGACAGAGTGCGGGAATCTGCGAAATGTCGGGCGCAGTTCTATCACACTCCCATTGAGAAATTGCACGCGAAGTGATTCCAAGATACTCGGCAAGCTGTTCCTGCGTTATATTTTTCTCACGGCGTAAACGTTTAATAGTTGAGCCAATAGACATAGTTTTGTCCTCCAAAAAATATTCAAAAGCGCTTTTGTAATTTTATTATAACATATTTCAAAAATAATTCCACGAAGTCTTTGTTGACACGACGTATAGTATCACTTTGATTTTCATAGATATTATACCATAAACTAATATCGATCGCAAGAAAAAAGACATGCCCAAAACGAACATGTCTTTTTTAAATTCACTATTCACTCTTAGAAAGTTCCGTTCTTTAATGCTTCAAGCATTATCGTTGCAGAGCTTACGTTTGTTGCAAGTGGTATCGACTGAACGTCGCAAAGACGAAGCAACGCCGAAACGTCGGGCTCGTGAGGCTGTGCCGTGAGAGGATCACGCAAGAAAATTATAAGTCCAAGCTCACCGTTTGCAAGCATTGCGCCTATCTGCTGATCTCCGCCGAGAGGACCGCTCTTCATTCTATGTATAGGGAGAGCAGTTTCCCCCATTATAAGTGTGCCCGTAGTACCCGTTGCGTAAAGCTCGTATTTTGCAAGCACGTCCTTATATTTTTTTGCAAGCTCGATTATATCATCCTTTTTCTTATCGTGCGCTATAAGTGCAATTTTCATATTTTTATTCCTTATTCTTCGTTTTCGAGTTCCTCGTCGATTTCTACATCGACATCCTTTTTTGCCTTCTCTGCCTCAATCTCGGCTTGGAGAGCCTTTCTATCTGCGCGAAGCTTGTCTATCGACTCAATATAAAGCGCTATACGCTCTGCCTGAGACTCACCTGTTTTAAGCTGCTTATAAGTGAGCTTTCCAAGCATCTCATAGCGGTCGTCAAGCTTTGAATCTATACTGCGGAGCTTTACGTATTTTGCGGCAATATCCGCAACCTCCTCGGTTCTCTTTATAGCCTTTGCGGCGGTTTTTCTGATTTTTTTACCTATTCCCTTAAATTCAGACATAATAACACCTCCGAAATTTAATTTATTACACATATATTATACACCAAAAACTAAAAAAAGTAAAGCATATTTTTTCTATCTTTGCAAAAACTACAAAAAAGATATTTTTTGAGGTGTATTATGAAATTAAAAAAGGAACTCTATCAACAATACGTTAAGGAGCACGCAAAACCCTCGCCTACATTTAAAAATTGCATTTTCGCCTTTTTGATTGGTGGTTCTATCTGCATTTTTGCCGAGCTGCTTTGCTATCTCTACTCATTTATCCCCGCAATTCCCTCCTCGTTTATACCGACTCTTGCATCTATAACGCTTATATTTATTTCGGTTTTGCTGACGGGACTTTCACTCTATGACAAAATTGCAAAAATTGCGGGTGCGGGAACGCTTGTTCCAATAACGGGATTTGCAAACGCCGTGGCTTCCCCCGCTATCGACTCTCGCGCAGAGGGATATATACTTGGCGTTGGAGCAAAGATATTCACGGTTTCGGGACCCGTTATTCTTTACGGCACGCTTGCGGGAACTATTTACGGAATCATATATTGGATAACTACGCTGTTCTAAATCTGCATTGCAGAAATTATCTCCTCATACACTCCGTAATTTCTCGATTGCGAATCGGTAAAGATAAAAAACACAAATCTTTTATACGCAAGCACCTCAATATGTTTGCTTGCCTCCTCCCATTCGGTAAATCGCAGACCAACCTTTTTATCATCGGAGCGCTCATAGCACATCCGCAATATATCCTCGGCATCATTTTTTGAATAGCACTTAAATATTGCTATCTCATACGGTGAGGATGCGGAAAAATAGATCGCAAAATCCTCGCAAGCATCTATTGCAGGTTTGAACTTTTCTCCGTATGCGTTGTTTTTTTGCAATTCGCTCATATAAAAAGCGCTATTCTCCTCCGCATCGGCTAAAAATACCACTCCCGAATTGCGGTAGCCGTCTATACCGTATTCAAGCGCAGAAAGCAGAAGCTCCTCACAGCTTCTGCTTTCTTTTTGACAAGAGAAAAGAGAAGAAGTTAAGAGAATAACCGCAAAAAGGCTCAATATCTTTTTGAAATTTATATTCTCGCCCCCTTTACCGATATAAAAATATAACGTTTTTTAAAATATATGCCGTTTTATTTTTCTATATTCTCGGGGACTATTCCCTTGCCCGCAAAAACGCATCCAAGGGTTAAAAAAACTATTCTCGCATCAAGCCGAATTTTTATATTTTCAAGATAAAATTTATCGTTTTCAATTTTTTCACAGTCCAAAAGCAGATTTCGTCCTTTTATTTGCGCAAGTCCCGTAAGTCCGGGACGCAAGGCGTATATTCCCTCGCTCTCCCTCTTTTTATGCATTTCTGCCTCTTCAAATATGAGCGGCCGCGGTCCCACCAAGCTCATATCCCCTTTTAAGACGTTAAAAAGCTGTGGAAGCTCATCAAGACTGCTTCTGCGCAAAAGCCTTCCCACACGGGTTATATATTTTTGAGAATCCAACAGCTTGCTTGCGGGAACGTTTTGCGGTGCGTCTATACGCATAGTCCTAAATTTAAGGCAGACAAAGGCCTTTTTATTTTGACCTACCCTCTTTTGCTTAAAAATTGCTCCACCGCTTGATTCCACCCTTATTGCAACACCTATTATTACCATTACGGGTGATAATAGCGCTATAAGAAGTGTGGAAAAAATTATATCAAGTATACGCTTTACGTATCTGCAATATGCGCTCTGCGTAGATTTTTTGTTACTCATAAAAGCCTCTTTAACTAAATTGGATACAATTAGGATTGGCTTTTATTAAGTTTATCATTCAAAAAATAAGGGCTGTCTTAAATTTGCATCTAAGACAGCCGCTTTTTTATTTAATTACTGTTGCTTAAGTTCAACGAAATACGCCTTTTCGATAGTTACCGTTTGCTTAGGCTTATCATTCTCATCAGCTTCAAGTCTTGCAATGAGGTCTACCACGTCAAATCCGTAAACGGTATAACCGAAAGTCGCATAGCTTCCGTCAAGATGGGCAAGATCCTTATGGCAAATGAAGAACTGCGAGGATGCCGAATCGGGATCGTTTCCTGCACGCGCCATTGAAATTACTCCACGCTTGTGCGCAAGGTTATTTGTAAATCCGTTGCCCGAAAATTCGCCGAAGATCTCATCCTCGGAGCCACCTGTTCCGTCGCCGTTGGGGTCGCCGCCCTGAATTACGTTATCGGGAGATACTCTATGTATGGTAAGTCCGTTATAGAATGCACCTGCAACGAGATTTTGGAAGTTAGCAACCGTTCCGGGAGCAACCTCTGGGAAAAGACGAAGGAGTATCTTTCCTTGATATCCTTCAACCGTCTCGGCGCCTACCTTAACGCTTCCGTCTATTTTCATATCAAGAACAACGTAGTTAGTTATCTTATCGGATATTTCAAATGCATCAAGGCTTTCAACCTCCGAAAGGTCGATATCCTCTGCCTTAACACGGGTTACGTAAAGATCTGCATTTTGAGGTGCTGATGTTTTGGGAGCGCTTCCTGCATTTTGAAGAATTACCTTCATGCTATCCTTTACCAAAACCACATCGTAGTAATAATAAGTCATGCTTCTCTCAAAACGAGTAAACGTACCGTTCTTATCGAAGTAAACTCTATAGGTTACAGGCTCGGTAACAGTACCGCCTGCAATCTGATAGTATTCCTCAACGCTTATCAAGAAATCAAGATAAAATTCGTCGCCCTCCGGAATAAAGAGCTTGTTCTCAAAGTCTGCGGCGGGAAGAGTGATAAGCATTCCCTCCTCATTAACTCCGCCCCAATCATTCATAAATTGAGTATAGGATATATCTTCCCTTTCATAAACGTTGTTAACGTTTTGATAGAGAGTTGTTCCATCGTGAATGAAGAATTCCTCATAGTTACCTGTTTTATAAAGATAATAGAAGGTATCGCCCGAGCATCTGTGAAGAGTTGTAGAGCTTTCGGTTGTTGACTGACCCTCATACGTGGTATTGTATACAGAATCTATAAGGATCTCATAATTAGTAAGACCCTTTATGTAGGTAATAGCAGCATCGTAAAGCTCCTTCGGCGTTTTATCTGCCAAGGTCTTTCTACCCTTCTTCGAGCCGTTTGCGCCGCCACCTGAACAGGCTACAAATGTAAAGAGCATAAGCGCCGCAAGTATAATTGCAATTATTTTTTTCATTAAAATTTCTCCTCTGTTTTGCGATTAATATCTATAATAACCAACTCTCGCGGGTTAAATATTCTTGGTGGAAAAATATCCTTTTTAAGTCCTCTGCCGACTATCAAGCGATTCTCATACACGCCTGCGGTGTATTTTGGAAAAAATCCCTGTCCGGGTGCAAAAAGTCCTCTGCCAAAAAGCTCCCATTGACCGCCGTGTGCGTGTCCGCTTACCGTAACGTCTATCGGAAGCTCACTTATATATTTTGGAAAATACTCGGGATGATGCGATATAAGTATCTTAGGCGCAGAAAGCTTTGCAAAGCGCTTGAGGAAGTTCAAATCAGGCTTTCCGTCATTTGAGGAAAGACCCGATGCGAGCCCGCCAAAGGCTATGCCATCATATATCTCATATGAATCAAGCAAAAAATGCACTCCGGATGCGTATATTCTATCAAGATCCTCCTTGCGATAATTATGCCCCTTACCGCGGAATTTCTTAACGCCCTTTATTTCGGATTTAGTGGAGCCATCCTCGTGATTTCCTGTGCAATAAAATGACGGAGCAAGCCTTGCGCAATCATAAAGCAACTGAAAAGCTCCATCGTTTTTCTCGGCATATCTACCGTCCAAGGCCTCAAAAATATCGCCGCCGAGAAGAATATAATCGGGTTTTGTCTCTTTTAAAAGCGCAAGCACCTTTGTGTGATCCTGCGCATGCAGATCGCTTACAAGCGCTAAACGCAGAGCTTTTGTAAAGCTCTCGGATCTTATATTATAAAAAGTTTTTTTCATAAAAAATCCTAAATCATATTTTTATAATTATAGCAGATTTTTAGCAAAATGTCAATGAATAAAAAGTAACAAAATTAAAAACGGAGCAAACGCCACTATGCGGAAATACTCATTTAGAGTATTTTGCCAATGCTTTGCCCCGTTTATTTTACGACTCCATTTGCTTACCCAAAAAGCTTGACGCCGTGCTGATAAGCTTTTGTTCTACGCCCATCGCATCATCGTCCTTGCGCTCCTTGTTAACGTTAGAAAGCGAAATAACGCATCCGATAACGTCGCCCTCGGTTATTATGGGCATAGCACAGCTTATATAATGAGCTAAATTATCACTTATCGGGTAAACGTATTCCTCGCCCTCTCGATAACGGTAGAAGGAGCGTCCCTCCATTATCGCCTCAAGCTCGGTACTTATATGGCGCTCAAGATAATCTCTTTTGGGAACTCCCGCCGCCGCAATCACTGCATCTCTATCACAAATAAGAACCTCTATATTACAGGTACGGTTAAGCGCCTCGACGTATTGCGAGGCAAACGAATTTATCTCTCCAATCGGGGAATACTTTTTAAAAATCACCTCGCCGTCGCGGTTGGTATATATTTCTAACGGGTCGCC
>JAZLCC010000002.1:0-4814 GCA_045614065.1 Eubacteriales bacterium
ACGCAAAAGGTAAACAAGGTTTCTATCGGATACGTTGCTAAGGAGGATACAGACAATCTTTGGACGGGCACTCACGGAAGCAACGAGCACAAGCTTCTTTTGGGAGGCGGTAACGAGCTTGTTTCCATCAACCTTAAAATCGAATATAAGATTGACGATCTTCATACATACATAACAACAACAGCAGCACCCGCATCGGTGCTTGAGGCTCACGCATACGATCTTATTACACAACGTGTTATAGTAACCGATCTCGAAACGCTTCTTGCGGTTGATAGAGGTCAGTTTACAGCAGAGTTTGAGAAGGATCTTGAGGCGAGCCTTGCCGAGCACGATATAGGCGTTGAGGTTGTAAGCGTTGTAATGGAGAGTATCCATCCGCCGCTTGAAATAGCTTCTATATATCAGGGAGTTATCGGCGCAGAGATTCAAGCTGAGGAGATAATTAAAAGGGCGGAAAATTCCGCAACCGTTACGTTGATGAACGCCGAGGCCAAAAAGAACGCGGCAATAAATCTTGCAACCTCCGAGAGCTATTCAAAGGTTGCGGCGGCTACCTCAAGCGTTGCCGAGTTTATGGCAAGCGTTGAGGCAAATAATGCGAACAAGGATGCATATCAGTATTACAAATATCTTGATGCGCTCACGCAAGCATACGGCAAATCAACTCTTATTTTGGTAGGCGACGGCGTTGATACGTCAAAGATATATTTCGGTAGCTTTGCAAACGGAAATATAGTTAATTCAAACGGTACGGCTACGACCAATCCTAATACTTAAGGAGGTCAGATGATGAAAAAGGATAAAAATATGAAAAACACAAATAAAAAGAAGGATGGCGGAGTGGGATTTCTCATTCTTAAAATCGTAATTGCCGTTGTTGTAGCGGTGGTAGTATTCTTCTTTGGATTCGTTTGTATAGTTAGAGAGGGCAATGCGGCTATCATATTGCGCTTCGGAGCTCCGAGACAAACGATTACCGAGGCAGGCCCGTATTTAAAGCTTCCGTGGCCCTTTGAGACTGTGGTAACCTATGATAACAGACAGCAGTATCTTGAGTCCAACAATCTCGAGACAACCACGATGGATAAGAAGAATATTATTCTTAAGTCCTATGCTACTTGGCAGATAAGCGATCCGCTCGTATATCACAATAGCGTAGGTGCTAACGGTACTGTCGATTCCTATATAAAGAATCAGATATTCAGTGCAACCAATAGCGTAATGGGTACATATAATCTTTCCGATCTTATATCGTCAGAGAACGATAACCTTAAGACCGATGAGATTCAGCAGAAGATATTTGAGATCGTAAAGGAAAATTGCGAGGCAAATTACGGCATCACGATACAAGATATAAGCATTTTGCGTATATCCTATCCTGATACTAACCTTCAGTCTATCTTTGCTAACATAAGCGCAGAGCGTCAGGGCGTTATCGATGCAATTCTTGCAGATGCTAACGCAAAGGCAAGTAACATAACCTCTTCTGCAGATGCCGAGGCATCTAAGATTATTGCAGAGGGCGAGAACAAGGCGGCAGAGATTCGTGCCGCTACCGAAAAGGACGTTGCTTCTATCTACGCTAAGGCACAGGAGGCAAACGTAGAGCTCTTTAAGTTCTTAAAGGACCTTGATACCATTGTGAATTCCGTAAATTCCAATTCGGTATTGGTTGTAGACTCAAATGCATATCCCTTTGACGTTTTGCTTAAGTATAGCGAAAGCATTGATGAAAATACCGACGTTATAGAGGAGCTTGAATACGTTCTTGCAAAGCTTCCGGAGGAGGAGAGGAAGGAGCTTGTTAAGGCAATTGAAGATCTTATCATAGCTTCAAGCAATACGTCCTCCACGCCCAACACCACCCCCAATTCAGGTGCGGAGGGAACGTAATGAAAAAGAAGAATGCAGTATTTGAAGATATAATAACGACAGTCTCGCGGTATTTTGCGGTTCTCGTTGCTATTGTTATCGTATGCATTGCTCTTTCGGGAATTAAGTTTGTAAAGAGTGGCGAGGTTGCCGTTATACTTCGCTTTGGTAAGCTTGTCGGTGAAACACCCGAGGAGCAGATACACGAGCCGGGTATCTTGTTCGCTTTTCCATACGTAATTGACGAGGTCGTTATGGTAAAGACGGGAAGCGTTATGGAGAGAACGGTTACCACTCACTATACGGAAGGAGCAATGACGACGATAAACAACAACGGTTACGTCGTTACGGGCGATAATAATATCGCTCTTATGAAGGTGTCGGTCAAGTACACGATTTCCAACCCTGTGGATTATGCGCTCCACGTTAAGGACGTTGATAAGATAATCGATGCTTGCGTAAGCAACGCTATGCTTGAAAGAGCGGCTTGCACCGATTTTGATACGATTCTTACATCCGGTAAGGAAAAATACAGCCTTGAGGTTAAAAACGTAGCGCAGGATAGCCTTGACAAAAACTCGGTTGGAGTTACCTTGAGCGCAATTGAGCTCACCTCGGTAGCACCTCCACAGGAGGTAAAAGAGGTTTATGATGCGGTAAATGCGGCAAGCGTTGATGCAGAGAAGATATTGAAAGAGGCAAATCAGTATAAGGAGCAAACCTTGATTCAGGCAAGCGCAGATGCTGAAAAGCTTATTTCTAATGCAAATACAAATTATTCTCAAAAGACCTCGCAGGCAAACGCAGACCTTGCAGAGTTTTGGGGTACTCTTGAAGAATACGAGCGCTCTGAGGCATCAAGAGAGGTTGTAAGAACGCGTATTAAGAGTGAGAAGCTCTCACAAGCAATTTCAAAGATTGGCAAGGTCATAGCGGTTAAGGATGGCGACAGTCACATTATAATTAATTGATAGGAGGCTATTTATGGAAAATTTAGATAACATAGCAAAGAATAGCCTTGAAGCCTTGTCAAAGGACAATCTTACCGAAAAGGGAAAGAAGAAGCTAAGACGTGAGATAATAAGCGGAGCAATAGCGCTCGTCTGCTTGTTGGCAGGTCTTCTTGTAAGCCTAATATTCCCTCAAAAAACAACTATCCCCGCATTGCTTTACACGGTTGGATTTTTAATTGAGGGAATCCCCGTTTTATTCGTTGCTCTTAAAGGCGTATTCACAAGGAATCTTGAAAACGCAATGGAGATGCTCGTTGCAATAGCAATAATTGCGTGCTATTTCTCCGGCGATCTCGTTCTTGCGGTTTTGATTCCTCTTATATTGAATATAGCTCATATACTCGAAGAGCGTAGCATAATGGGCGGTAGAGACGTAATTGACGGCTTGCGCCGAATGCAGCAGAGCACAGCTATTTTGCTTGATGGAGAAGAGGAAAAGACGGTTGATGCAAAGTCGCTTAAGGTGGGTCAAAGGATTCTCGTTAAGCCCGGTGCAGGAATACCGATAGACGGAGTGGTTATTAGCGGTGAGACCAATATCGACCAAAAGTCGCTTACGGGTGAGCCTCAGCCTGCGCACGCAACGGTTGGTGATACCGTTTATGCGGGCACGGTTAACATTGACGGTCGAATAGTGGTTGAGGTTAAAAAGGAATACGTTGACACGTCATTTTCAAATATCCTTGCTTTGCTTGAAAAATCTGAGAATATTTCTATCCCCGAAACGAGAATAATAGATAGATTTATGAAATACTATATTCCGTTTGTGCTTGCAATAGCGGCGGGAGTAGCGCTTATAACCTCGGATATTACAAAGGCAATAGCAATACTCGTTGTTTCTTGTCCCTGTGGTCAGATGCTCGTAAGCTCTGCACCTATGATAGCGGCGCTTTCTGCGGCTACGAAACGAGGAATATTGATAAAGAATTCCAAGTTTATCGAGGAGCTTACCGATATCGATGCGGTGGTTTTCGATAAGACGGGTACTGTTACGGTAGGCGACCTTTCACTTACCAATATATCAATGCTTGACGGAGTTAGCAAAGAGGAAATAATGAGCGCGGCGGCAAACGTTGCATCGGCGTCGGCACACCCGATTTCAAGAGCTCTTATGGCAGAGATTGGTGAGATAAGCTATTCTAAGGATTATAAGGTTACCGAAATATCGGGTAAAGGCATGGACGGAGTTTCCGCAGACGGAAAGCATAACGTTAAATTCGGTAATATCGATTGGATAAGATCGTTCGGCATTAACGTAGAGGAGCAGGAGGGCATTATAGGCTCTGTCAGCTACGTTGTAATGGACGGACGCTTGCTCGGTTACCTTTGCTTTAACGATACCGCAAGAAAAGAAGCTAAAGAGGGAATAGACACCCTTAAGGCAATGGGTATCGAAAAGACGGTTATGCTCACAGGCGACCGCCGAGAGGCGGCAGAAAAGATTTGCGAGGAGATAGGCATTGACACTCTCGAGGCGCAGCTTTTGCCTGAGGATAAGCTTTCTTCCTTGAAGAGCTTAAAGAAAACGAATTACGTTCTTGCGGTAGGTGATGGAATCAACGATGCTCTTGCGCTTAAAGAGGCGCACGTTGGTATCGCAATGGGAGCAATGGGCTCTGAGCTTGCTATTCAGTCGGCGGATATAGCGCTTATGAACAATAATCTTCTTAACATACCATTCTCAATAAGACTTGCGAAGAAGACGAAGAGGATAATCTATCAGAACCTTGCACTTTCAATTGGCATAAGCGCACTTATGATAGGTCTTTCGGCATTTGGCGTAATCAGCGCATTGATGGGCTCAATACTCCATAATGTCGGAGCATTTGCGGTGCTTATTAATAGCTCGAGAATACTTAAAACAAAATAAAAAGATTGTTTGCTTGACAAATCAAAAAAGGTTAAATAAAAACAATATTTTCGGCG
>JAZLCC010000003.1:0-2257 GCA_045614065.1 Eubacteriales bacterium
GTCTCCCTTTCGCTTCAGGAAAAACGCATTTTAGGTACGGGGGGATATGAATATTTATTCACTTATCAGCTTGTATAACTCTTCTCTTGGTATCTTACCGTCATCAGCCATCTTATGATGGTATCTGCATAACGTTATAAGGTTATCATTATCAAGCCTTTTGTTATAATCTTCATTGACAGGTATAATATGGTGAACGTCCAGCTCGTTATAGTTAAACTGTTGTATCGTGTTATATAGATCAGCCATACATACTTTACATAGGTATCTATCCCTTTGCCTTACCTCGATAGACTTCTTTGTCCATCTCTTGCTCTTTCTAAACTTATCCGCTTCTGTATCATAGGCTTTCTTTTTATGCGTTCTATAAGGACAGCTATGGTTGCCCCGTTCCACTATTCCGCAGTGTGAGCAGGTAATATAATCTCTCATTATCTCACCCTCTCTATGTAATAAAGGACACCCACTATATAGCAGATGCCCTTTACATATTCTTCGACACTACCATTATAGCATATCTAAACGGGATTTGTGGGAATGTTTTATATATCCATTCCTTTAAGGTATTTTCTTAACTTCTTTGAGCAGGTTGTCCTTTCAAGATGTATCTTCTCACCTATATCTTCCCACCTCATATTAAGAATAAACCTCATTCTTGCTATTGATTTAACCTCTATGTCATCAATACGGTCTATGATATCCTCTATCCTGACAAGCTCTTCTGTGTACGTTTCTAGCTTATTATTAAGCTTTTCTATCAGTGCTTCCTTTTTGAGAATATGCTTCTCTATTGGATTGCTTACACCTGTTCCGTGTGGCATCCCTGTTATTTGAGAAGAGCTTATTGTCGGTAAGCTTTTTATTTCCTCTTTGATGTTTTCAATGTCAATCTTTAAGTAATATAACTTGTTCATTCCTCGCATCTCGAAATCCTCCGCTGTTTTAGATTTTTTTTGTTTTGGTGTAGCTGTTTCTGCTCCTGTTCTTTTATCTTTTGTTCGTACCTTTTGCAACCGCAAGGTGTACATATAGGTCTTTCGCAAGTCAAGCAAATTTTCGCTTCTTCGGATGCACAAACAACTAAGTCTATGCTTACAGTTTTCATTGTGCCTTAACCTCACACATTTGCAAAGAGCTGTACCCACAACGGAGAGAGAGCGAACAACACATATATCACCATCGCAACGAGGATAGCAACCCAAGTGCTCTTGATGATAACGCTAAGCTTCTTTGCGACAAAGCTTATCGGTGCGAAGGTAAACGCTCCTATGATGATCCATATCGCTGTAACTATGTTGTGCCATACTCCCATAAGACTTACCGCCCATCTTTCTGTTGTTGTTTCGTTGTACCCGAAGCACTCGCAAGCACTCTTCTTGTTATTGAAGTGAGCTTCTTTTGCTTCCATTTCGGCTCTTGCCTTGATCTCGCTGGTCTTGTTCTGTATTACCTTCTCAGCACCGTGCAATATCTCATTCTGCACCTTTTCGTCATTCTTGACGGTAGCAACAACAGCCTGTGTAAACGCCTGCTCTACCATATCCCCTGCATCCAGCTTTTTCTCAACGTGTTCTTCTGCCTGCGGTTTCTCGGTTATATTCTCGATCTCCTCACTTACCGCAAGTGTTATCTTTTCCATATCGTTCATAGTTTCTCCCTCTCTTTATCTTTTCAACTTTTCTATATACCTTGTAATGCGTTTAATGTTCTTCTTTCTTACTCTAGGCTTACCGTGCAATGCAAGATGAACAACTCTCTTATTAGGATATTTTCTTAAAATAGTTTCGGTTACTTGCGTGACAACAGGCACAATTTTCTCAATTAACGTCTCAATTGTCGGAATTAGCCATTCGTTAATTTGTTTTGCAACATTATTAAACGCTTCTGTTAACATTTTTGTCTGTTCAACAACCGATAATGCAGGTCGCATAGTTTCCGCACTGTACGGCACTTGATAATCATCTTTGAATTTCATACGCCCTCCAACATCTCACGGCATACCGCCTCGATATCGTCTATCTGTACGACTTTGAATGAGATATTGCCGTAGCTGACCTTTCGTGCGAGGAGCTTGTCTCGGATTTCCGTTACGGTGTCGGATATAACCTTTTTTACACCCGTAACATAACAACCTTGTTCGAGTTCGGAGTAGTATTCATTGGCTTTCCTCAACCTCTCATTCTCGGCATTCATATCACCGATGATTACATCCTTCGAAACGCATAGGCTCGCCAACCTCTCATTCTCCTCGGTGAGT
>JAZLCC010000004.1:0-20609 GCA_045614065.1 Eubacteriales bacterium
TTCTTTTACTTTGTTGAGTATATATAACTCTTTTAAGACGAGATTTGCACTTGCTTTTTTGCTTTGTACTTATCTCTTGTTGTTCAATTTTCAATGACCGTTTTGCCGTCCCTCTCGGCGACAGCTTTATTATTATATCACACATGTATATGCTTGTCAACACTTTTTTTCAACTTTTTTGATTTTTTTTGTTTTTTGTAGAAAAACAACACCTTTTCGCATTTTTTAGAGTATTTTTTAGCACATTATGCAAATACTATCCAAAAAACCAGGAGATATTGATGCTTACCGTACTGATAAGAACCTTCATTATATATATATCGCTTATCCTTGTTATGCGGCTTATGGGAAAGCGCCAGCTCGGGGAGCTTGAGATATCCGACCTTGTTACAACCTTTTTAATTTCCGAGATCGCCTCGTTGCCGATAACCGACACCTCTATTCCCCTCTCGCACGCAATAATACCAATAATTGTGCTTTTAGCGCTTGAGGTTGGCATTTCCGCCGCGCTATCGCATTTTCCAAAGCTCAAATTCATCTTCTCCGCCCGTCCGTCAACTCTAATCAAGGACGGCAACATCTGCAAAAAGTCGCTTGCGGATTCACGCATATCATTCGACGAGCTTTTCTCGCAATTGCGTCAACAGGGCTTTGACGATATTGCCGAAATAAAATACGCCATTCTTGAGCAAAACGGAAAGATAACCGTAATTCAGCGCGAGCGATTCAAGCCAATCTCCGCCGACACGTTGAATCTCAACGTAAAGGAAAGCGGTATTTTTCACATCGTAATAGAACGCGGCAAAATAAACCTTCACGGAATTCAGGCAACAAGCTACACCGAAAGTGAGCTTTTACGTTTGCTATCCTCATTCAACTACAAGCCGAGTGATATATATTTAATGATGATAAATGACGCGCACGATATTCGAATAATCCCTAACGACGAGGAAGAAACGAAAAAATGAAATCACTTATCTTTTCCACTATATTATTTTTTAGCCTTATCGCCCTTGTTATAGCAAACTCAATATATATCCATTCGGTCTGCACCGACGCCTTAAAGCTTTTAGATTCACTATCCCCCACCGACCATGACGGCGCCAACAATCTTTGCGAATTTTGGCACAAGCACAGTCTTATATTCAGTATAAGCGTTCATAACTCGCAAATAGAGCGTATGAATGAGCTTACCGAGGCATTGAAAAGCGCCGTAGCAAAGGGCGACGGCGCAGAATTTCAAGAATACAGCTCACTTTTGCGAGAGCTATTAGAGGAGCTCTGCAAAAACGAAGAAATATCATTTCAAAGCATTATTTAAAAATCCAAAGGAATAACGAGCCCCAAGCTCCGCCCTTACCGAAAAGCGATAAGCATCGTTTATCACGGCGGGGCTTTGATTTTTTGAATACAAATTTTCGCAAAGCGCAAGCGAGTAATTAAATTGATATGCATTTCCACTCGATATCACCAAAAACTCCTCTTGCTCCGCTACTCGGTTATTGCCCTCAAAAAACACAACCGTATTTCCGTCGTCCTTAACGGCATTCGAGATAGCCTCGGCATCTGCGTTCAGCGCATAAAGCGCTCGCATTCTTTCACCGTTCAAGGTCTCAAATCTTACGTCGATAACCTTTAAATCGGCATTAACCGTGGCATTGAGATTCTTTACTCCGTTAACATTATATATTAACGTAATCTTTTGCGAACCAAGCTCAAGATCAAGAACCGTATGCTCGGCTTTAAAGGTGCTTTTAAGGCCCTCTACTATACCGCCGTCGGAATTACCGATAAAGCATATATCAGCTCCCGTGCTATCGATTGCCTCAAATATTTCATACGTAGGCTTTAGATCTCCGCTCTGCTTTTTTACGGTATAAAACATCACGTTGGCAAACCTTTCCTCAACAGGCACCACTATCTTGCTCGGGTATTTCAAATCAAGAACAGCGCCGTTCGAGCTTTCCTTAATATCGTTAACAAGCTTTGCCACAACGCAGGAAAGTGAATAGGAATTACTTGCACTGACGGTTATTCCGTTTTCGGTAGGGATTATTGCATTCTCTTCGCCCTTATCCGAAATAAATATTCTATGTACGGCATTTTCGGAGCTTTCCGAAACCTCGAGAAAATATCCGCTCTTAAGATTTATAAAATCACGCAACGCAAGTGCTACTCTCTTGGCATCCTCGCTATTCTTCTGATACACTATAGTATAATCGTAAAGATCGTAGCCCTGCAAAACTATTTTCGATATATCGTACTCAGCGATATTTTCAATACAGGCATCCTTGCTCATAATATAGCAGTTAGTCATTCCGGGGAGAACGTCGCTCATAAATCTATCAATACCCTCAATAGTCGCAGCGTCGCTTCTTCCGCAAATAACTATTGCTCCGTTATCAAAGCGGCAGATATAATCTCCGTCCCTTAATATATCGGCGGCATCCTTTGAGGCTAAGCGATTTGTAAATCCGAGCAATATCTCCAAGGAATCATTTGGCGGGCTTGAAAGCTCGCTATCATATTTAAGGCTTGTAAATATTCCCGTTTTCTCGCCTATTGCATTTGAAAGCTCCCTTGCCTTTAGCGATAGCTCGCCTGAGCATCCATTTGGAATTATAACGTATATATGCCCATAGGCATCGGTTTCATCCTCGTTAATATCGCTTATTGAAAGCTCCGAGAAGAGATCGTCTATATCGCCGTCATTCCTTGCGCAAGATGCGAACGAAGCCAAAAAGGCACAAATAATCAAAAAACAAATTATTTTCTTCATATTATATAATTTATCTGCAATCAAAGCGTTCACCCAGAAGCGCAGGGATATCCTTACCGTATCCCGCCTCGCTTATTCTTTTAAGAATAGCGTCTGCAAGAGTGCGCTTTACCGCAAAGCGAACGGTTACCTCTGCGCCAAAATCGGTTGAATCTATAACCGCACACTCAAGATTTAAAATATTGGAATACTTTTGATATTCGGAATATCCGCAAACGAGCTCATACTCGCAATAAGGCTCATAGGTAACGACCTCTGCGCCCTCAATGGCTATCACGGCGGAGTGAGAATAGGCTCTCACAAGTCCACCTGCGCCAAGCAATATACCGCCAAAATATCTCGTTACAACTATGCAAACGTCATCGACGCCGCTTTTCCTTATAGCCTCAAGCACGGGCATTCCCGCAGTGCCCTGAGGCTCGCCGTCATCGGAATATCTTGCAACTATACCGCCCTTTAGGTGATACGCCCAAACGTTATGTGTAGCATCGGAATATTGCTTTTTCATTTTTTTAACGAACTCCGCTGCCTCTTCCTCGCTGT
Source organism: Eubacteriales bacterium (assembly GCA_045614065.1). Classification (GTDB taxonomy): domain Bacteria; phylum Bacillota; class Clostridia; order Oscillospirales; family CAG-272; genus HGM12713. The sequence goes on from JAZLCC010000004.1 coordinate 3,323, forward strand.
TAACGTGAAGAGCGTGTCCTATGAAAAGCGAACGCTTCTCCTCAAACTCAACGTGAGCCTCGTTTTTTACCGTCGTATATTTTTCCGACAGCTTATCGTTATTTAAGTCAGCCATAAATTCATCGCCCTAAATTTTCAATTCAAATATTTTTATATCTTCCGCCTTTTTAGAGGCAACGGAAAGAAAATATTGCTCGTCTATAAGCTCCAATCTTCTGCTATCGAGAAAAAGACCGTCAAGCTCGATCGTTGACGGCTTGTACGCCTCTTTGCCAAAAAGCTTGAACGCCGCTTCCTTTTGAGTCCACTTTAAAATCAAGTGCTCAACCCTTTTATCCTCAGGCAAAAGTCGATATTCGCAAAGCTCATTTGCCGTAAGAATGTACTCCGACGCGCGCTCGGGATATTTTATTTTAACCCTCTCGATATCAACACCGACCTCGTTATCCGATACGGCAACGGCAAGAGCGCCTGCACTGTGCGAGAGCGAAAAGGCGCACTTGGAGCAATGCCACTTTCCGTTTTTATCCTTGTAAAAATCAAGCTCCCTTGCAGAAAGTCCGAGACTGTTTTGCAAAGCATTCTCAAGCAATTTCCAAACGTAAAACTTCTCTCGTCTTACACGCTCGTTTGATACCGAGCTTATCTCATTTTGTCTTTCTGTAACCGAAAGAGCCCCGCAGGGCTCTTCGTTCGGTAATATAGCTATATATACGTCGATCATATAAACTCAACTTAATGCAAATTAAAGCTCGTCAAACAACGGAGTCGAGAAATATCTCTCGGCTGTGTCGGGAAGAACTGTAACAACTGTCTTTCCCTTACCAAGCTTTTTAGCAAGTCGCATTGCCGCCGCAACGTTTGTTCCGCTGCTTATGCCGCACATGATCCCCTCAAGACGAGCAAGGTCCTTAGATGCCTTGATAGCATCCTCGTCGCTTACAATACATACGTCATCGTAGATATTTTGATTAAGTATCGGGGGAATAAGTCCGTCGCCGATTCCCATTTGAACGTGCGTTCCTATCGAGCCGCCCGAAAGTATAGCGGCGTGCTCGGGCTCTACCGCCCAAATAAGCATATCGGGGTTAGCCGCCTTCAAGGTCTCGCCAATACCCGTTATCGTTCCGCCCGTTCCTATACCCGAACAAAAGCCGTGGATAGGTCCGTCCACCTGATTAAGTATCTCAACACCCGTGCATCTTCTTTGAATATCGGGGTTTGCAAGATTTTCAAACTGCTGAGGAACAAATGCATTAGGTGTGGAATCACGCATTTCAAGCGCCAAGCGCAAGCATTCCTCTATACAAAGACCTATATTTCCGTCATCGTGAACAAGAATAACCTCGGCACCGTAATGAGTTACGAGCTTTCTGCGCTCCTCGCTTACCGAATCGGGCATAATTATTTTAACCTTATATCCACGCACCGCTCCAACAAGGGCAAGACCTATGCCCTGATTTCCGCTCGTAGGCTCGATTATCACGGTATCCTCGTTTATCAACCCACGCTTTTCTGCGTCAAGTATCATATTATACGCCGTTCTCGTCTTTATCGAGCCACCCACGTTAAGTCCCTCGAACTTAACGAGAATATCGGCACTGTTAGCGTCAACCATACGCTGAAGCTTTATTATAGGGGTATTCCCCATAGCATCAAGAATAGTATTGCAGATCATTATAAAAAACCTTTCAAGGCATAAAAGCCATAAATTATATATTTACTCGCGTGTAAGCTCGTCGAAAGCCTCAAAGAGCTTATTCGACATTTTTGCAACGCGCTCCTCGTCTACCTTAAGGAGCTTTCTATCATAGGTAAGAAGACCGTTTATCTCATCCTCAACGTCGGAAACCTGAGTATATACGGTTCCGCAAAGACCCTTTTTGATTGCGGGAACTATCTCGTTCTCATAAAGAGCCAAGAACGCCTCTTCAAATTCCTCCCTCGTCTTAAAGGATTTGTAGCCGTATTCGTTATCATTATTAAATACGTGTCCCTCGGTCTTGTAGGAATAGCCACCGAATTCCGAGAGGAATATAGGCTTATCATAGCTATCCTTTATTTTTACGGGCTTAAAATAAATATGCAAGCTCTCGATATCGCTCTCGACGCCCGAGAACCATCCCGAGGCGGTATCAACAAATCGAGTATCATCAAGCGCCTTTATCTTCTTATACATCTCGCTACCGCAGAACTGTCCCCAACCCTCGTTAAAGACCGTCCAGCCGATAATACAAGGATAATTGCGAAGCGCATCAACGGTCGAGCGCATTCCGTCCTCGTAAGCCTTGCGAGTTGCTACGTCTCTGTGCATTCTCTTATCGTTGCGCTTTTTAAAGCCAACCGTGGGAAGCGCAGTATCACGGAAGAAGGAATAATCTCCGTTGTTTATCATATCCTGCATTACCGTCATTCCGTAAAGGTCGCAGTAATAGTAGAATATATCGGGCTCAACCTTAATGTGCTTGCGAAGCATATTGAATCCGAGCGCCTTCATAGAAAGTATATCTCTCTCATACTCCAATGGACTTGCGGGAGTAAAAATTCCGTCGCTGAAATATCCTTGGTCGAGTATACCGTGCATATAAAAAGGCTTTGAGTTAAGACAAATCACGCTCTTTCCGTTCTTGTTCTCGATGCTCACGTTGCGCACAGCAAAATAAGAGCCTACTCTATCGTCCCCCGACTCAACGGTGTATCTGTAAAGATAAGGGTCCTCAGGCGACCATTCTCTTACCGAGTCAAGCGCTATCCTTGCAATTCCGTCCTTAAGCTCGGCTTTAACGAATTTTCCGTTTGCGTCAAGCACAACGAATCCGTCGCTAACGCCGTTTGCCTTTATTTCAACCTCGTTTTTGTTTACAGTCGCAGAAACCGAGGTTATATAGCTTGCGGGAACGCTCTCTATCCAAACGGTCTGCCAAATTCCGGTAACGGGCGTGTACCACATTCCGCCACGCTTCTCGCACTGCTTGCCGTAAGGAAGCGACAAGGGATCGTCTGCGTTTGTAACGGTTACCGTAACGGTATTTTCCTCCTTGAGAAGATCGGTTATATCAAACGAGAAATGCTCATAACCTCCGATATGCGTGCCAAGCAAGCTACCGTTAAGGCTCACCTCGGCTATCTGATCGACAGCGCCGAAATGAATAAAGGTTCTACTGCGCAAAAAATCCTTTGGCAAGCTAAAGCTCTTCTCGTATATTATATGAGGCTTTGCGCCCATTCGCTTCGTTACTCCCGAGAGCAATGATTCGGGCGGAAAAGGCACTCTTATAGTGTGCTTTTCACCGTCGGTATCGGTAAGCGACCAATCTCCGTTAAGACAAAAAAAGGAGTCGCGTACAAGAAGCGGCCTCGGATAAACGTTCCAAGGCGTACCCTCGAGCGCCTCGCCCTCCGCCGTATAAAGCAAAATTTCCTTTGCAGACTTCATAACGCACCTCCATAAAAAAAGATATATATTTTATAATATATTATATCTCCAAATTCTCTTCATTTTAACATTTTTCACGCTTTATGTCAAGTTTTTTCGCAAAATTAATACCCCGTAGAGCATTTTGGCAAGCCTTATCGCTCCAAAATATTGAATTTCGCCGAAAATATCGTATTTTCGCCAAAAATTTTAAAAATTATTTGCAATTTGCAAAAAAATATGTTATAATATAATGTAATTTAGAAAATCCTTTATCAATTCATAATTTTTTATGGGAGGTACGTTATGTTAGATACGAAAATACTCGTCGTTGACGATGATACGAATATATGCGATTTGTTAAAGCGCTATTTTGAGAACGAAGGTTACTCTGTAAAAACAGCAAACAACGGCGCGGACGGCGTTGAATTTTTCAAAGCCTACGATCCCGATATCGTTTTGCTCGATATTATGCTTCCCAGAAAGGACGGCTGGCAGGTATGCCGCGAGATTCGTGAAAATTCCTCAAAGCCCATTATAATGATAACCGCTAAGGACGAGGTCTTCGATAAGGTTCTCGGTCTTGAGCTTGGAGCAGACGACTTTGTTGTTAAGCCCTTTGATATGAAGGAGCTCAGCGCAAGAGTAAAGGCGGTTCTCCGCCGTTATCAGGCGCACACCACGCAGAATGACGAGGACGTTATCAAATTTGATAACATTGAAATAAGCCACCAGAAATATGAGCTTAAGCTTTGCGGAAAGTCGGTAGACGTTCCCCCAAAGGAGCTCGAGCTTCTCTACTTCCTCGCATCAAACTCAAACAGAGTTTTCACTCGCGACCAGCTTCTTGATAAGGTTTGGGGATTCGACTATCTCGGCGACTCCCGTACGGTTGACGTTCACGTAAAGCGTCTTCGTGAAAAGCTTGAGGGCGTTTCCACCAAGTGGACACTCAAAACAGTTTGGGGCGTTGGCTACAAATTCGAATTACTCGGTTAAAATTTAAAAATATAAAAGGGTTGGGTCATTTACAAGAAACACAAGGCTTCTTAATGGCGCAGCCCTTTGATTTTTGGAGAAATCTATGTTTAAAAGTGTTTTTCAAAAATACGTTACGGCATTTATGCTAATAATACTTACGAGCTTTATGGTTGTGCTCGTAATAACCGCAACGGCTATCGGAAGATTTTCAAACGAAAACAAAAAGGAAGCCGTTATCAACAGTGTTGATACGTCTGCCACTTATTTTTCAACAATGCTTTACAGCTCGGAAGCTAACGGATTTTCTGATTTGGACGAGCACGAGCGTCTTTCGGCTACCGAAATGCTTAACCATATCTCGCTCAACGTAAGCGATATTTCAACAATAGTTACCGATGAAAAGGGAGCTATCATTTTTGCGTATTATTCGCAAAACAACAAAATGAAATGGGACGGCGCTATACCCGAGGATATGATAGCCGAGCTCAATACCGTAGGCTCGTACTACGGCACAGGCAATTTCGAGGGGCTCTTTGCGGGTGCTAACGTGCTTTGCGGAGAATCTGTTAAAAACGGAAACGGTGATATCTGCGGATACGTTTTTTCCTGCTCCGACGCATATATGATGGCCGATCTTTGGGAGCTTATGTTCAAGATAGTTATGGGATCTATACTTTGGGTCCTTCTTGCGGCTCTAATTGCAGTATATTTCATAAGTGAGCGAGTAATTGCCCCCTTGCGTGATATAAGCAATGCGGCAAAGAGCTTTGCAAAGGGAAAATTCGACGTTCGAGTTCCCGTTAAGGGCAACGACGAGGTTGCAGAGCTTGCCGAAACGTTTAACAACATGGCGGAATCCTTGAACAATTACGATAATATGCGAAACACGTTTATGTCCGACGTTTCGCACGATCTTCGAAGCCCTATGACCTCAATTGCGGGATTCGTTGACGGAATTATAGACGGAGTTATCCCTCCCGATCAGCATGAATATTACCTTAAGGTGGTTTCAACCGAGGTTCACAGACTCTCACGCCTCGTTTCATCGCTTCTCGACCTCTCGCGTATTCAAGCGGGCGACCGAAAGTTCACTATGGCGCGCTTCGACGTTTGCGAAACGGCAAAGCTTATTCTCTTCTCCTTTGAGCAAAAGATTGACGAAAAGCACCTCGACGTTGAGTTTGACCTTCAAGACGAAAGAGTTTTTGCAAACGCAGATAAGGACGCCATCTATCAGGTTCTTTACAACCTCTGCCACAATGCGGTAAAATTCTCTTCCGAGGGCGGAAAGCTTAGAATTTCAATTAGCAAAATCAAGGGCAAAAAGGTCTTGGTTGAGGTATTTAACGAGGGCGAGGGAATCTCTGCCGAAAACATTCCGTTGGTATTCGAGCGCTTCTACAAAATAGATAAAAGCCGCGGTCTTGATAAGAGCGGCACGGGACTCGGACTTTTCATTTCGAAAACGATAGTCGAGGCTCACGATGAAAAAATATGGGTAGAAAGCGAATATGGTAAAAACTGCTCCTTTAAATTCACGCTTTCAGCAGAATAATTTTTAAAAGAAAAAAGAATACTAATTTCAGTATCCGAGGATGCTGAAGGGCTTATCGCGCTATGAGGAAAATTCCTTGCACCGACGATAAGCCCTTTATTTTTTTAGCCGAGGAACAAAAAAATGAAAAACGAGGAAAAGAAAAGAACTCCGCTTTTAGAGGATAAGTATAAAGATAAAGAAAATATAGAATTCGATTTGGAAAACGATTTTGAAAGGGCCGCAATAAAGCGCCGCCGCTACCCGTTTTTTGCTCTTTTAGCGCTTGTTTTATTAGCTCTTGCGGTAATTTTAATATTCAACGCAAGTCGCAAAAAGACAGTTGATGCCCTGGTTGAGCTCGAGGACAAAGCAAACGAGGTTTGGCAAGGCGCATTCTCAAGCAAGGAAAGCTTCGAGAAGGCAAAAGCATCATCGGTGAGCATTATATCGGAAGGAAAAATCTGCTCGGGCTTTGTTTTCTCCTCCGACGGTTGGATCGCCACCGCCGAGGGAATCGTTAACGAATACGTCGAGGGGCAAATCGAGGTCTGCCTCTCCGATGGGAGAAGCTTTGCCGTTGATTGCTTTAAGCAAGACCGAGAGTGTGGCTTGCTTTTGCTAAAGATAAAGGCAGAGGGGCTCACTCCCGCAAGATTTGGAAATGGCTCGCCGTCGGTAGGCGAAGAGCTATTCACGTTCTGCTCGATAGGCAACGATGCTTTTTCAAGCAGTCTTTTTTGCGGCAGACTCTCGCACGCAGAGCGCACTGCGGTGATTACAAGGCGCGACGAAAGTCTCTCTTCCCTCTCACTTTTGCAAATTGCCTTTCTGCTTACCGAGGAAGGCGTTGGAGCACCAATCTATAACGCAAGCGGCGAGCTTGTTGGCATAGCAATTGCGCAAAGCAACGCTTACGGCGAGCGTTTTATGGTGAATTACGCCATACCGAGCAATAAAGCGTTAGATGCTCTCTCCGCACTTTATAGCGACAAAATTCCCAATTAAGCGTCCTTTTTTTGCAACAAATATCACAATTATGTTTATTTTATTTAAAATATACTAAAAAAGCCTTGCAAAATACTTTTTTATAGTGTATAATAATGTAATACAACTCTTTATAAGTACAAATCTTGCAAATGAAAGGAGATACCGAAATGTTACCCTTTTGGGACGTTTGCTTGCGGCTTTTGCTCGCTATGGTTTGCGGCGGCATTATCGGCGTAGATCGTGGACGTAAAAACCGTCCCGCAGGCTTTAGAACCTACATACTCGTTTGCGTCGGCGCGGCGCTCACTATGATACTAAGCTCGTACATCGTTGCCATGGATAGCTCTTGGAGATTGGTGGCGGAAAACTTCACAAAATCCGACTTCTCTCGTTTGGGCGCACAGGTAATAAACGGCATCGGCTTCCTCGGCGCAGGTACTATAATTATTACAGGCAAAAACCAAGTTAAGGGAATGACGACTGCGGCTTGCCTTTGGGCTTCCGCTTGTATGGGTCTTGCTATCGGAGCGGGATTCTACATTGGAGCAATAGTTGGATGCATCCTTATGCTCCTCACGATCACAATCTTTGGTAAGTTAGAATATTTCATTACCTCAAGATCGAGAAATATCACCATATATCTTGAATTTGACACCGCTGATAACATAACCGATATCGTGGAATGTATAAAATTAAACGGTGTTCGTATATTCGACGTTGAGCTTATGAAGGCAAATCAAGGCGGAACAAAATACCCAAGCGCAATACTTATTATGAGATTGCCTAAAAAGCTTACACATACGGGTCTTATTACCGAAATTGCAAAGGTAGACTCGGTAAGAATGATAGAAGAGCTTTAAGAAAGGAGAGAAGATATGCTTTCAATATTTGATTTTCAGAGAGACGGAACGATAGATCTTCTCGTTGTTCTGATAAGGCTCGCAACCGCTATGATCTGCGGCGGAGTAATCGGTATCGAGCGTGAGCGCAAACACCGACCCGCGGGCTTTAGAACACACATACTTATCTGCGTAGGCGCGGCAATGACAACGCTTACCAGCCAATACATAGCCTTTGAGCTTCAACAGGTTACCGACCTTGCTCGTCTCGGCGCACAGGTCATTGCGGGTATCGGCTTTATAGGCGCAGGTACAATTATAGTTACAAAGCGTAAAAACGTAAAGGGACTCACCACTGCGGCAGGTCTTTGGGCGTCCGCAATAGTAGGACTTTGCGCAGGCGCAGGATTCCTCGAGGGAGCGCTCCTCACTACGATAATAATTATCATAGCAGAGCTCTTTCTTGCTCGCTTTGAGTACTTTATGATCTCCAACTCCCGCACGGTAACGATATTCGTTGAGTATAGCGACACAAGCAAGCTTACCTCAATAGTAGAAACCGTTAAGGAAAATTCAAGCTACATAAGAGATATCGAGATCACCAAAAGCAGCAGCGAAAGCAGCAACTCTTGTGCGATATTCTCGATTCAAATGCCCAGACGCACCGTTCACAATAAAATGATAGATATCATTGCAAATCTCGACGGCGTAGTTTCGGTTGAAGAGCTTTGATCCCAAAATAGAGGCTAAGCCATTAGGCGCAGAACAAAATCACACTAAAATATTTTTTAAAAAAGCACCGCTTTATTATCGGAGATCTGATAGTAAAGCGGTATTTTAATGCAGAAATTCTTACGGATTCCATTTTTATATGTAATTTTTAGATGCGTCTTTGACCTCTGACATACCCCTAACACAAATATTATACGCAGTTAATTGCATTGTTATCTTACATATATTGTTTATAAAAAATACTCCTTAATATTGATTTATTTTAAATTTTATGATATAATGTTGAGGTAAATATTGAAAATGGCGTAAAAACAGAGTAAAACCAAAACGCCAAGGTGCAAAAACCCTTGTAAAATAAGGAAAATTAAAGGAGAATAGATAAATATGAAACTTGGTATCGTAGGACTTCCGAACGTCGGCAAAAGTACGCTTTTTAATGCGCTCACCAATGCGGGCGCCGAGTCGGCTAACTACCCCTTCTGCACTATCGAGCCTAACGTCGGCGTTGTAACCGTGCCCGACAAGCGTCTTGATTATCTTGAAAAAATGTATAACTCCGAGAAATACACCCCCGCCGTTATCGAATTCGTTGATATTGCAGGTCTTGTTAAGGGTGCTTCTCGTGGTGAGGGCTTGGGCAACAAATTCCTCTCTCACATCCGTGAGGTTGATGCTATTCTTCACGTTATTCGTTGCTTTGAGGATGATAACATCATCCACGTTGACGGAAACGTAAACTCTATTAGAGACCTCGAAACAATAAACCTTGAGCTTATCTTTGCAGATATCGAAATGGTTGAGCGTAGAATAGACCGCACGAAAAAGGCTATGAAGGGAGATAAGTCTCTCGCTTCCGAGCTTGCTGTGTTCGAGCGTATTCACGCCGCTCTCTCGGACGGTAAGTCTGCACGTGAGCTTGATCTTGACGAGGACGAGCTTGCCGTTCTTTACGACACTCCTCTTCTCTCCTTAAAGCCCGTTATTTACGTTGCAAACGTAAGCGACAACGAGGCGGGATCCGAGCCCGTAGGCAACGCAAACTACGATGCTCTTAAGGCTCAGGCCGAAAGAGAGCATTCGCAGATAATGTCTATTTGTGCTCAGCTTGAGGCAGAGATCGCAGAGCTTGACGATGACGAAAAGCAGCTCTTCCTTGACGACCTCGGAATTGCCGAAAGCGGTCTTGACAGACTTATCAAGGCAAGCTACTCTCTCTTAGGTCTTATTTCCTACCTTACCGCAGGTCCTCAAGAGGTTCGTGCTTGGACTATTACCAAGGGAACCAAGGCTCCTCAGGCAGCAGGAAAGATACATAGCGACTTCGAGCGTGGATTTATTCGCGCAGAGATAGTTTCCTTTGACGATCTTGAGCGCCTTGGAAGTATGGCGGCCGTAAAGGATGCGGGTCTTTACCGCAGTGAGGGTAAAGAGTACGTTATGCGCGACGGAGACGTTGTTCTCTTCCGCTTCAACGTATAATCAAAGGGTATTACCGCTATGAGAATGAGAAAGAAAAAGCACGGCGAGGAGCGTATCAACGCATGCGCCGAGCTCAGGATCTGCGAACCGTCGGAAATGCTTAACGGTTTTAGCGGCATATTCCCTATCGATCAGCCGATACATATGGAAATAGGCTGCGGAAAAGGCAAATTTGCCTGCGATATGTCAAAAAAATATCCTAACGTAAACTTTATTGCAGTCGAAAAGGTTCCCGACGTTTGTTGCATTGCGCTCGAAAAGGCTATGCAGCAAAAAGACGAGCGCTCGACCGATAATATTCGCTTTATAATAGGCGATGCTTCGACTCTCTCCGAGAGTGTGCCCGAGCATTCACTTGACTGCATATATCTTAATTTCAGCGATCCGTGGCCCAAAAAGGGACACGCAAAGCGCAGACTTACCTACCGTTCATTCCTTAACATCTATGCAAGGCTTTTGAAGCCCGACGGAATTTTGAAATTCAAGACCGACAACGCAGGTCTCTTTGATTTCAGCCTTGAGGAATTCGAGGCGGTTGGTGCAACCGTGCTTTGGCAGACTCGCGATCTTCACGCAAGTGAGAAAAACGCCGACAACGTAATGACTGAATACGAAAAGAACTTTTCCGAAAAGGGATTTTCCATCTGCTCGGCGTGGGTTAAATTTAATTAAAATCAATAAAACAAAAACGAAAGGCGGTGCTATTTTATGGAGCCATCGGGAGTTCTTATTATCAACAAGCCCGAGGGAATGACCTCACACGACGTGGTAAACAAAATGCGCCGTCTTTTTTCTACGCGCCGAGTTGGCCACACGGGCACTCTCGACCCTATGGCAACGGGTGTGCTCGTTATCCTCATTGGACGTGCGGCTAAAGCCGCAGAATATCTTTCCAGCGACGAGAAGGGCTATATTGCCACTCTGCGCCTCGGCACGACCTACGACACCGAGGATATAACGGGGACTCCGCTCACACACTCCGACGAGATTCCAAGCGAAGCAGAGGTAAGGCGCGCGGTAGGCTCATTTGTCGGCGACATAATGCAGGTACCGCCTATGTATAGCGCTTTAAAGGTAAACGGTCAAAAGCTCTGCGACCTTGCTCGAAACGGCGAAATTATCGAGCGTCAGGCACGCCCGATCACCGTACACTCGATCGACGTTGAAAAATGCCCCGACGAGCGTGATTATACTCTCTCGGTTCGTTGCTCCTCGGGCACCTATATCCGCACGCTTTGCGCAGACATCGGCGCAAGCCTTGGATGCGGTGGCGCTATGGCAACTCTTTGCCGAACGCTTGCAGGCTCGTTCTCACTTGAAAATTCGCACACCATCGAGGAGTTAGAGGCTATCGGTATCAACGAGCGCTATTCTCTTCTAATGCCAATAGAGAGCCTTTTTGAGGGTCTTGACGAGCTTCGCCTCTCCTCCTTCTACGAGCGCCTCTGCAGAAACGGCTGTGAGATATATTTAAGCAAGATAAATGCACACTTGGAGCTTGGTCAGCGAGTACGTCTGCTCTCGCGTGATGGTCTATTCTTTGCGCTCGGCGAGGTGCGCGACTATGACGGCGCGCTTGCCGTAAAGGCTATCAAGCTTTTTGATATTTAAGACAAAAAACACCCCCGTTTTGAACAAGTACGTTTTCAAAACAGGGGGCGTGATATAATAAAAAAGGTTGTCAATTACGACAACCTTTTTTATTTCGTTCCAAATTACTTGCCAAGGAAGATAGAAGCAGCCTTGGTGGTATCCTTAACTACTTCAGGCTCGATAGCGATAACGATAACGAACACAACTGCAAGTATTACGAAAATTATAGAAAGAATGGTGGTAATAATGCTAAGTGTTCTCTCCTTAGTCTTGCCCTTGTTCTTAGAGAAGAAGGATTCACCTGCGCCCGCGATAGTTCCCGAGAGGCTCTTCTCCTTACCGGACTGCAAAAGTACCAAAACAGAAACAACTGCCGCAAGCACCATAAGTATTATTCCAAGAGTTAATTCTAACGCCATGATAGACCTCCAAAAATCGTCTTTTTCTTTATTTTTTTATGTATTAACAATCATTAGCCTTGATATTATAACACAAAAAAAGCTAAAATGCAATAGTATTTTGATATTTTTTCAAAAAATATTTATTTTAGATAAAAAAGAGAGCCTCAAGATCGAGGCTCTCTTTGTTTTTAGCCATTCAAATTATTTATTAGCCAATTGCTCCGCTATTACCGCCCTGAGATGCATTGCCTGCAATTTCAAGGTTGGAGTAAAGGGTGTAACCCTCTACCTCGGTAAAAGTAGCCGATTGGTTACCGCCGTTGTAAAGCTTACCCTGACCCTTAACGTATGCCCATACGCCATCCTCGGAAACAGATACGAGAGTGATGTTCTCGGTTCCCTTGGGAATCTGAGCTACGATAGAACCAACGCTGAACTCTTCGGGATCAAGAACCTTAAAGGTGTTGGGATAACCGTCTGCCAAGGGGAACTTACGGATAATAGCATTATTTGCTTTAAGCGTAGCCTTGATCTTGGTGATAACGGGAGTTCCGTCCTCGTTCTTCTTCTCTATAAAGTTAACAGACTTTGCGCTGGTGGTGATAAGATCGTTTGCGATGTAGCCGGTGATTGTAGAGCCATCCTGAGTGTAGGTTACCTTGCTCCACTTGCTGTTCTTCTCGGAACGGGTAAGAGCGGTACCAAAGGGAGCGGTTGCAAGTATATCAACGCTCGACTTATCGCTTGCTTCCTCACGGATGTTAGCGGTGTAAAGAACGTAAACGGTGTCGTTTACAGTCTCGAACGTGCCGGTGTTGTTGGGCTTGTTGGTAGAAGGCTTAAGAGTCTCACCATTCTCATCAGTCTCGGGCTCGAGGGTCTCTCCTACAACGTCATTATCGAAATCAACTACGAAATCGTCGAGATCGTCTTCCTCGGTAGTGTCGTTACTACATGAAACGAGGGCAACCGAAGTGGTCATAATTAAAGCAAGTAAAATGGCAAGTGTTTTTTTCATCATTCTTTTTCTCCTTCTAATTTTTCTATGTTAATTTTGGAAATATTCATTAATTTTTAACTTTTATGCATAAACACAAGATATACGCACAATAGTATATTTTATTATATCATAGCACACAATATATGTCAAGAGAAAATAAAACTTTTTTGAAAAATTTTTGCCCTTTCTTTCGACATTATATGGTCTCTTTTTTAACTATCAATCTGATCGCTTCAACAGCAGTCTTTATTGCTTTTTCGGTATCGTGAGTCTCATTTGAGGCATCGTCAAGACCTGCCGCAAATCTTTCCTGATTCCATACGCAAAGGAACACGGAGCCCGTCTTTATTCCAAGGCTTGCGCCAACAACGTAAAGCGTTGCCGACTCCATCTCACTTGCGAGAACGCCAAGGCGCTTCCACGCCTCCCATTGAGCCAAAAGCGCACCCTCGGTGGGCATTCTGTGGGGGCTATGCTGACCGTAGAAGCTATCCTTTGCCTGCACTACTCCAATATGATTATCATATCCAAGCTCCTTTGCCGCCTTTGCAATTGCAAAAAGCACGCTTGCGTCTGCAACCGCAGGGAAAATTGCGGGAGCATACTCGACAGAGGTACCGTCCTGTCTTACAGCGCCGCTTGCTATAACCACGTCGCCCGACTTTACGTCGAGAGATATACCGCCGCAGGTGCCTACTCTTATAATAGTCTCTGCGCCGCAAGCAACAAGCTCCTCAACCGCAATCGCCGTTGAAGGACCGCCTATACCCGTTGAGCAAACTGTTACAAGCTCACCCTCTATATAGCCATTCCAAATATTATATTCTCTGTTCATTCCAACGTGATAAGGATTGTCAAGAAACGATGCGATCTTCTCACATCTTCCGGGGTCTCCGGGAATAATACAGTATTTACCTACACTTTCGGGACCTACCCCTATATGATATTGCTTTCCTGTTGTATCGAGCATAATAAACCTCCAAAAATTTTAAAATTATCTACTATTTATATTTTAACATATAAACGAAAAAAGTCAATAGCATATTTGCTTGAATTTAAAAAAAGAATTTTTTTCCATTTTAGCTTTACACTCTCAAAAAACTCAAAAACACCTTGAAATCACTATAAAAAAGCAGCTTTAACTATGTTTTATCATAGAAAAAACTGCTTTTTTGTTATTTAAATATTTTTACGCAAGCTCTAATAGATCACGCAAAAGCTTTTTTAAGCCAAAAGATTGATCTCGGTCTCCGCATCAAAGAAATGCATTACCTTACCCTCAAAGGTTACGTAAATAACCGTGCCGTAAACGAGCGACTTTCTCTCCTCGTCGGTGAGTCTTATAGTAGGAATACGAACGATAAGCTTATCGCCGTTAGGCTCTACCGCGTGGATGTGAAGCTCGCTTCCCATCATCTCGTTAACGACTATCTTGCAAGGAATAGCCGCGGGGTCGGTCTTGTTCGCGAGAACGATATGCTCGGGACGAACGCCCAAGATAACCTCGCGAGAGTCAATTCCTTTTGCCTTAAGCTGCTCCGCCTTCTTTCCGTCAACCTCTATCTTTGCGCCGTAGGGAGTAACGTAATATTTACCGCCCTCAAACACAAGCTGAGTCTTAAAGGTGTTCATCTTGGGAGCGCCTATAAATTCAGCTACAAAGAGGTTTGCAGGCATATCAAACACCTCGGTAGGAGTGCCTACCTGCTGGATAAATCCGTCCTTCATAATAACGATACGGTCGCCGAGCGCCATAGCCTCGGTCTGGTCGTGCGTTACGTAAATAAAGGTGGTATCTATCTTTTGACGGAGAAGAATTATCACTGCTCTCATCTGATTACGAAGCTTTGCATCGAGGTTCGAGAGCGGCTCGTCCATAAGGAATACCTTACTGTCTCTTACCATTGCACGTCCGATAGCAACTCTCTGACGCTGACCGCCCGAAAGAGCTCTCGGCTTTCTCGTGAGATACTCTGTGATACCGAGTATCTCTGCCGCCTGAGTAACCTTCTCGTAAACTACGTCCTGCGGAACCTTCTTAAGACGAAGGCTGAACGCCATATTCTCAAATACCGTTAAATGGGGGTAGAGTGCGTAGTTCTGGAAAACCATTGCGATATCACGGTCGCGAGGCTCAAAATCATTAACAACGACGCCGTCGATCTCAACGGTTCCGTCCGAAATATCCTCAAGTCCCGCTATCATACGGAGAGTCGTTGACTTTCCGCATCCCGAGGGACCTACGAAAACTATAAATTCCTTATCGGCAATATCAAGATTGAAGTCTTGAACGGCAACGGTATCCTTGCCGTATATTTTTTTAACATTAGTCAGTTTAACACTTGCCATATTTTCCTCCGATTAACCTTTAACTGCTCCGCCCGTAACGCCTTCAACGTAATACTTCTGAAGTGCGAGGAAGACAATTACAACGGGAATTGCTACGATTACGCCTGCGGCGCAGAACATCGTATAGTGAGTATTTAAATTTGTTACAGACAGCCACTCAAACATACCGACAGCCACGTTCATTCCTTGGCTCTTCTCGTGAATAAGATAGCTTGCCATCATAAAGTCGCCCCAAGGAGCCATAAAGCCTATAAGAATGGTGTAAATTACGATAGGCTTTGCCAAAGGCATTATTACCTTGTAGAACACCTGGAAGCGAGTTGCACCGTCAACTCTTGCCGCCTCATCAAGGCTCTTTGGTATCGTATCAAAGAAACCCTTGGATACGTAATATCCCATAGCGCTGCTTGCGCAGTAAACTATGATAAGTCCGAGAGGCGCCATGCTTTCGGTGAGTATCGGAGAACCGCCGACCTGCGTAGAAAATACCTTATATATGAGTATCAAGGTAAGGAATCCGGGGAACATTCCGAGGATAAGCATAAAGTTCATAAGAGCCTTTCTGCCCTTAAAGCGCATACGCGAAAGCACGTAGCTCATTGCGAGAACGAAAACCGTCTGCAAAATTGCGGTTGCTACACCCATTACAGCGGTGTTTCCAAACCACTTAAGAAAATCGGTTTCGGTAAAGAGTCTTATATAGTGCTTTAATCCCCACTCCTTCGGGAAAATGTAACCCGTCTGCATATTGGTCTCTGCCTTAAAGGATTCAAGCACTATTCCAACAAAGGGAGCAAGCCAAACGATTGTTATGGCAACGAGAATAACGTACACAGCTATGTTGCTTAACGTTCTTCTCGCCTTCATGCCGCCTTTTCTTTTAATATTTTTATTTTTACTCATTACTTGTAATCCTCCTCGTTCTTAGTTGACGGAATTACGTTGTAGATAATAAGCGAAAGGATTGCAACAACAACGAATATCAAAATACCAACGATAGACGCCATATAATATTTGCTATCGGTACTGCCCAACGTCATCTTAAAGAGCCACGTTATCAGCAAATCGGTATGTCCTATCGACGCGCCTCCCGCAGTTCCCTTTATCGGGTTACCCTTTGAAAGGAGATAAATGACGTTAAAGTTATTAAGATTTCCTACAAAGCTTGTAAGCAAGTACGGACCCGTTACAAAGAGCATGTAAGGAAGCGTGATCTTCATAAACTGCTGTACGCCCGTTGCGCCGTCAACTCTTGACGATTCGTAAAGGTCCTGAGGAATATTCATAAGAATACCCGTTGCCATAAGCATAACGTACGGAATACCTATCCAAATATTAATTACGATAAGCAATACCTTTGCAATTATCGGTGAATCCCAAAGGGATACGAAATGATTCGTACTTAAATAATTAGCTATAAACGGTATCTGCCCGAGATATCTTCCGATAATTCCCGATGAGTCGAATGCTCTCGATACGTACAAAAGCGAAACGAACTGAGGTATCGCTATTGTCATAACAAGCACGGTTCTCCAGAATTTCTTTATTCTTATTCCCTTCTTGTTTATCATTATAGCAACGATCATACCAAAGAAATAGTTGGTAAAGGTTGCAAAGAACGCCCACATAAGAGTCCATGCAAGTATCTCACCAAAGGTAAGACCAAGTCCGCCCGTTTCAAAATTAAATATCTCATTAAAATGATCAAATCCAACCCATGTAAAGAGGTTAGAATAACCGTCATGCGCCGCATCATAGCTTGTAAACGCAATAAGCACCATAAAGATTATGGGGAGAACGGTAAATGCCAAAATTCCCAACAAAGGAAGCGCCAAAAGTGTCTTGTGGAACTGATCGTCAAGAAGCGACTGAAGGTCCTTCTTTCCGCTTCTTACCTTCTTGCCCTTTGCCGTAATATCCATACAAATACGGCACTGCTTTATCTGAAGTCTCCATGTGTAGATAAACGCTACT
>JAZLCC010000005.1:0-3466 GCA_045614065.1 Eubacteriales bacterium
TTCGCTCGACGGTTGAAAGTGCTATGTTCGCACTGCACCCAAGGAGCAAATTTTGGTCAAGCTTTTTTAAAAGCTTGCGGGTTTGGGCAGAGCCCATAAAAAACAGCGTTTTCTTTTTGATAGCTTTTTCTTTTGCGCTTGCGGTGTCAAAAGAAAAAGCGGTTTATAGATTAGATTTTATTACGAATTAGGGTTGCTTTTTGAAAAAAAGCTCCGCAAAAACTTTCATACGGGAAAGTTTTACGGAGTTTTCAAAGTGCGCTCGACGATTATGTGTGCTATGTTCGCACAAATTCGATAGGCTCGCCCTTTGGGAGAGCTGTCAGCGGAGCTGACTGAGAGGGATAAAAACAATAAAATTTTATATTTTCACGCCCCGCCGTGTCATCCTGAGCGTAGTCGAAATCCGAGTGAAACGAGGATCGAACGATGTTTTCATCGTTCGGGATCTCGGCGGAAAAACACAACGCTCGCACCGGAAAAAAAGCGGTGTATAAGTTAGATTTTGCTACAAATTAGGGTTGCTTTTTGAAAAAAGCAAAGGAGAACACTCATCGGGGTTCTCCTTGATTTATAAAACTCACAAATCTCCCATCAATCATTAATTAAATTCCCTTGAGGGATCGCCGTTTTCGGCTGTCCCGTAAATTTTAGCAGAAGGGTATGGGAAGGGTACGTTAAGCTCCTTTCCGCATAAAAAGTATAATTGTTATGAATTCGAATTTTTTTCAAGATATTTGGAATTATCTATACGACGCCTATTTTAATATGGGCAACGGATATGAAAATTTAGAAACAGAGTCGAGTCCGCTTATGACGGTTGGAACCGTTGTTTTCGGACTTTTTATAGGATCCGTAATTGCTTGCATCTCGGTTTTCTATAACCGTAAGGTTGTAGGAAGCGCCGTTCGTAAATTGTTAGATGCTAAAATACACGATAGAGAACACGCGGTTCGACTTTCTGACCTTGGATATAAAAAGAATTTCTTTATCAGATCCTTGTTCCGTGATAGCAATTCCTTGCGTAAGGTCGTTAAATGCGTTGAGGAAGAGGATTTCTACGCCGAGCAGGAGCAATCTCGTCTTGAATATGAGGAAAAACGTAGATCGGGTGAAAAATTGCCTCGCTTCCGTGAGGAGATCTACCGTGTCGACGTAGATAACGATAGATTTTATATCCCCGAGGAGCTCGAAATTACCGCCGTTACCAAGTTTAAAAAGAAAGGCTCTTCTTGGGTCGCTATGATAATCGCTATCATCGTTTTGATAGTTATCTTCTTTGCTCTCCTGCTTTTCTTGCCTTGGTTCTTGGGTCAAATTGATAACGCCTTTGGCACTATTATTAACGGCGGAAAGTGATTTTTGAGGTTTCCTACCTTTTTTGAAAAAAATGGTCGGCATTGCCGATTTCTTTTAAGAAAGCTTTTTCTCCTCTGAATAAAACCAATTCAACAAAAAACCAAAGGAGGTCTTGAAAAATGAATACATCGAAGACGGCAGACGTAATAAGACCGACGAGCTTTGACGACATAGTGGGACAGGACCATCTTTTTGGCAAGTATGGCGTAGTACGTCGAATGTTCGAGGCAGGCAGATTAACGAATATGATATTTTTCGGCCCACCAGGGACGGGAAAGACGACGGCGGCAGAGATAATAGCTAAGAGCGCGGGAATGGTATTTCACAGAATAAACGCTACAACGGCGAGTGTAAGCGACGTAAAGGAGATATTAAGCTCAACGAATAGCGTATTCTGTCAAGGAGGAATATTACTTTATATCGACGAGATACAGTATTTCAACCGCAAGCAGCAGCAGGCGTTGCTTGAATATATAGAGGATGGAAGAGTAACGCTTATCGCATCGACAACGGAAAACCCGCATTTTTACGTTTACAATGCAATAATTTCACGTTCGTCGCTTTTTGAATTTAAGCCTGTAAAGCCTGCGGCGTGCGTAATTGCGTTGCGCAGAGCTCTCGGATTTTTAAACGAGCAGAACGGCGCGCAAAGGAGCGTTAGCGACGAGGTTTTAACGTATATAGCGCAGAGCACGGCGGGCGACGTACGACACGCAATCGGCGTGCTTGAAAATGCATTTTACGCAAGCGAAAGTGAGATAACCGAGGAGATCGTTGACGAATTTAACGTCAAGAGCGGCAATTTTGACACCGACACGCATTACGATCTTTTATCCTGCTTGCAAAAGTCAATAAGAGGCTCGGACCCCGATGCGGCGGTCTTTTACCTTGGCAAGCTTTTGGCGGCGGGCGATATAATTTCGGCGTGCAGAAGATTGCAGGTTATAGCGTCAGAGGACGTGGGACTTGCATATCCGCTTGCCGTTTCGGTAACCTATGCGGCGTGTCAATCGGCGCGCGAGCTTGGAATGCCAGAGGCGAGAATACCGCTTGCAAATGCGGCAATATTGCTTGCAACCGCTCCAAAATCGAACTCGGCAGAGGCGGCAATCGATGCCGCTATGGCGGACGTTGAGGCGGGTCTTGGCAGAAACGTTCCAAGGCATTTGCAGTCTCCGCTCTTTAAGGGGTATAAATATCCTCACGCATATCCCAATCATTACGTTGCTCAACAGTATCTCCCCGATGATGTAAAGCACAAGCAATATTACACCTACGGTGAGAACAAAACCGAGCAAGCGGCGCGTGATTACGCCGAGAAAATAGGCGCGATTAAGAAAAAATAGACTTTAATTTTAGGTTTTTGAAAATCTTATGGAAAATAATGTAAATAAATCAGGTGGATTTGCAAAAAAGCTTCTCTCGCGAGAGGTTTTGATGTATCTTCTTTTTGGCGTGCTGACTACGCTTGTCGGATGGGCGGTCTACTTTGCTATAATGCTTTTGGGCAGGTGGGTATTCGCTATACCGAATGATGATACGTCAAGTGCGGGATATATTGCGCTTTATACCGTGGCTCAGGTCGTTCAGTGGGTATGCGCCGTGCTTTTTGCCTTTTTTACTAATAAAAAATGGGTATTTACCGAGGCGGATAAGTCAAAAAACACCTTAGTTCAGCTTCTCGCCTTTTCGGGTGGGCGACTTCTTACCTTTGCTCTCGATTATTTTATAACATTCTTTGGCGGACTTTTGCTGTCGAATCTTATTCCATCTCTTAATAACGTGGAATTGTTAGGATTCTCTCTTAATATTAATGAGTTTTCGGCAAAGCTCGTTGCCGCTATTATTGTTATTATAGGAAATTATATTTTCAGTAAGCTTCTTGTATTTAAAAAGAAATAATTTATGCCACTTTTTTGAAAAAAAGTGGCGCAAAAAACTTTCAACAGGAAGATTTTTGGCGCACATTTTCGCTCGACGGTTGTGAGCACAAACCTCATTATCGTAGGGGCGAACTGAGTGTCAAGAGTAACATTGTAAACAATTTGTGTAAGGACATCGTATACACCTTTTGAATTACAGTTGAACGCCTTGGAAAGCCGAACGG
>JAZLCC010000006.1:0-1670 GCA_045614065.1 Eubacteriales bacterium
AAGGGCGACGTTCTCGTTGTTCTTGAGTCTATGAAGATGGAAAACGACATCTGCGCTCCCGAGGACGGAACCGTTGCAAGCGTTGAGGTAGCACAGGGCGCTACCGTTGAGACCGATGCGCTCCTTATAACTCTTAACTGATTTCTTTTTGAAAATTTAGTTTGAATTTGAAGAAAGGAAAAAGTTACGATGCTTAATAAAATTCTGGACTTTTTGCAGACCACGGGTATAGCACGGCTCTTCTCGGAAACAAACTGGTGGCAGACTCTTATCATGATCGCTATCTCGTTTGTGCTTATATACCTTGCGATAGTTAAGAAGTTTGAGCCGTTGTTGCTTTTGCCTATTGCAATAGGTATGCTTCTTACCAATCTCCCCGGCGCAAATATGTTCCATCTTGATTTGTTTATACAGGAGAGTATAAGCTATAGCGACGTTTTTCATAAAGGAGGATTTCTTGACCTCGTTTATCTTGGCGTAAAGCTTGGCATATATCCGTGTATTATATTTATGGGTATCGGCGCTATGACCGATTTCTCACCCCTTATCTCGAACCCCAAGAGCCTTCTCATCGGCGCAGGCGCACAGCTTGGCGTATTCGTAGCATTCTCGGCGGCTCTTGTTTCGGGTATATTCTCTCCTCAGGAGGCGGCGGCTATCGGTATTATCGGAGGAGCTGACGGCCCTACGGCAATACTCGTTACCAAAACGCTCGCGCCGCATCTTTTGGGAGCTATTGCGATAGCGGCATACAGCTATATGGCGCTTATACCTATGATACAGCCCCCCTTTATGAAGCTTCTCACCACAAAGAAGGAGCGCAAGATAAAGATGACGGCTCTCCGTCAGGTTTCCAAGACCGAGAAGATACTCTTCCCGATAGTCGTTACCGTTGTGGTAGGACTTATAGTTCCCGATGCGGTACCGCTTATAGGCTGTCTTATGTTTGGTAACCTTCTTAACGTATGCGGCGTTACCGACAGACTTTCAAAGACTGCGCAGAACGAGTTTATGAATATCATTACGATATTGTTGGGAATTTCGGTAGGCGCTACGGCAAGTGCTTCTAACTTCTTGAGAATAGAAACACTCGCAATAATCGCTCTCGGCTTGATAGCTTTCTGCATTTCGACCTGTGGAGGACTTATTACCGCAAAGATAATGAACGTGCTCACGGGCGGAAAGATAAATCCGCTTATAGGCTCTGCGGGAGTTTCTGCCGTTCCTATGGCGGCTCGTGTTTCACAGCAGGTAGGACAAAAGGAGGATCCTTCAAACTTCCTTCTTATGCACGCAATGGGACCTAACGTTGCGGGAGTTATAGGCTCTGCGGTTGCCGCAGGCGTATTCCTCTCATGGTTCTGATTTTTTAGGAGGTAAATTAAAATGGCACAGGTAAAAATAACCGAAACAGTGCTTCGAGATTCGCACCAGTCGCTCGTTGCAACGAGAATGACTACCGAGGAGATGCTCCCGATTCTCGCAGCTCTTGATAAAATAGGCTATCACTCGCTTGAGGCGTGGGGCGGAGCAACCTTTGACTCCTGCTTGCGCTTCCTTAACGAGGATCCTTGGGAAAGACTTCGCAAGATTCGTGCAGAGGTTAAGAACACAAAGCTTCAGATGCTCTTCAGAGGTCAGAATATTCTTGGCTATCGCCATTATTCCGA
>JAZLCC010000007.1:0-14875 GCA_045614065.1 Eubacteriales bacterium
ATTTATCAGAAAAAATATATCTATATAAACCGTCTGCATATCCGCCCCCAAAAGCCTTTGCCATATTATAGCACAGCACTTATGGTATATTATGTCGCAACAAGAGGTGAAAATAATTTTTATTTAATAATATTCAAAAAATAAAAAACGGAGCGCCTAAAAGCTCTCCGTTTTTTATTTTCGTCGATATGTCAACCTCGTTGCCTCGATGCGTGAACTAAATATATTGTTGCTACGCTCGAATTCGATACGAATAAATCCCATTAACGAGGTATCACGCTGTGAATTCCACTAAAATCCGAAATAAGAATACATCCCACGGGGCAATTTTCTGCGCAAAGACCGCACTTTGTGCAAAGAGAATAATCTACCTGCGCAAGGTTATCAACAACCTTAATTGCCTCGGTTGGACAATTCTTCTCGCACTTTTTGCATCCTATACAAGCGTTGGAGCATTTTGATTTAGCACTTGCTCCCTTCTCCTTATTGCTACAAGTAACAAGAACACGCTCGGCATCCGACATAAGCGATATCAATGATTGCGGACAAGTACGAACGCAAACTCCGCAACCGATACAGATCCTCGTATCTATATGCGCAATTCCGTTTTGAAGGCAGATAGCATTCTCGGGGCAAGCGCCAACACAATCTCCAAAGCCCATACATCCAAAGGTGCATTTGCCCTTTCCGCCGTACATTGTTTTTGCCGCCTCGCAGCTGCTTATACCAACGTAATCCATTTTATTAACGGTATGGTGGCAATCTCCGTAGCAACGGATAACGGCAACCTGCTCTATAACGTCCTCTGCCTCTTTACCGAGTATATCGGCAATTTGAGCCGCCACTGCATCGGCACCGGGCGTGCAAAGATTGGTTTTTACGGTATCATCCCCCGCAAGCGCCTTTGCATATCCATCGCATCCCGCATAACCACAGGCTCCGCAATTGGCGCCGGGCAAACACTCGCGAATTTCGATAAACGTCTTATCCTCACGCACGGAAAAGAATTTTGCCGCCAAAACAAGCATTACGGCGCAAACAAGTCCTATTGCCGCAACAACTGCGACAGTAATTAAAATATCCATATCTGCCCTCACTTTCCGAATATTCCCTCAACAAGTCCCGCAAATCCCATAAAGGAGAGCGCAACTATCGAGGCAGAAACAAGGGTTATCGGAAGTCCCTTAAAGGACTCCGGCGGATTTGCATCCTCCAAGCGTTGACGAACGCCCGCAAAAAGAACCATTGCAAGCAAAAATCCAATACCGCATCCGAGCGAGCTTACCATTGATTCGGCAAAAGCATACCCGTCGTTGATATTATTTATCGTAACGCCCAAAACCGCACAGTTAGTTGTTATAAGCGGCAGATATATTCCAAGCGACTTGTGAAGAGCGGGAATATAACGTTTAAGAATTATTTCAACGAGCTGAACGAGCGCCGCTATAACGAGAATAAACACGATAGTTCTCATATAGGACATTCCGTACGGCTCTAAAATATAGGTGTATATCGGATAGGTCGCCGCACTTGCCATAAGCATAACAAAGGTAACGGCAACGCCCATTCCAAGCGCTTGATTCAGCTTTTTCGATACTCCGAGAAAAGGACATATACCGAGAAAGCGAACGAGAACGTAGTTGTTAACGAGAACCGAGGTCATAAGTATGATCAAAAACTTTTCCATCACTTATCATCCCCCTCGTTTTTATTTTGCGAATCCTTGTGCTTTCCGCAAATAAAGGCAGATGGGCATCCCTCGCATCCCGAGCTTTTCTTCACTCCCTTTTTTCGGCTTATCTTATTAACCAAGGCAATAAGACAGCCAAAGACGAAAAATCCGCCTGCGGGGAGACCGAATATCATTATCGGGTTTTCCGAAAGGTATGGAATTGCAATACCAAACCACGAGCCAGAGCCGAATATCTCTCGAATGCTCGCCATCAAGAAGAGCGCAAGAATAAATCCAACGCCCATTCCCAATGCGTCTATTGCCGAATCTATAACGGTATTTTTGCTCGCATACATCTCTGCTCTGCCAAGAATTATGCAGTTTACCACTATAAGCGAAAGGAATACGCCGAGAGCCTCGTAAATATCGGGCAGATATGCGTGCATAAGCATCTCTATTACCGTTACGAATCCCGCTATAAGAACTATATACGAGGGTATACGCACCTTCTCGGGAATCACGTTACGGAGCGCAGATATTGCTATGTTGGAGCAAAGAAGCACCAATGCGGCGGCAACGCCCATTCCCAAGGCATTTACCACAGACGTGGTAACGGCAAGCGTGGGACATGTGCCAAGAACCAAAACGAGCGCAGGGTTTTCCTTAATTATACCCTTTACAAAATTTTGCCACTTACTCATTTTGCCACCTCCGTTGCATTGTAATTTGCAACAACACGGCAGGCATCGTCGATTGCCGACTTAAATGCCGATGAGGAAACCGTAGCTCCGCTTATAGCGTCAACGTCGGAAGAATCGGTCTTGCCAACGAATTTCGCAAGAAAATCCTCATTTGCTACCTTTGTTCCTATTCCCTTTGTTTCTCCCGCACAGGAGATAACTACACATTTACTTATTCTTCCATTACCGTCAAATCCAACGGCAACGCTCATAGGATTTGAGGGATTAT
Source organism: Eubacteriales bacterium (assembly GCA_045614065.1). Classification (GTDB taxonomy): domain Bacteria; phylum Bacillota; class Clostridia; order Oscillospirales; family CAG-272; genus HGM12713. The sequence goes on from JAZLCC010000007.1 coordinate 2,642, forward strand.
ATCCCTTTACCGAGAGAAGCACCGCCATAGAGGATGAGCCCTTATCCTTATAAACGCCCTCAACCGAATTGGGAAGCTCTGAAAGCACAAGCTCCTCAAAGCCTTGATTTTCGGGAAGAACAAGCGCAAGCGCTTCCTCTGCGCTTTGACCCTCTTGCTCGGTCATCTCAAGCTTTGTAATATAATTTACAGTTGCCATCATCAATGCAACGACTGCGCATATAGACACCAAAACTATTACGGGGCGAAGAAATTCATTAAAGCTTTTATTCTCACTGCTCATTAGCCTTCTCCTCCCGTCTTTTTAGTCTTTTTGGCTTTTCTTGCGCCAAAGGGTCTTTTGCGCGTGAGCGCACTGATATAGGGGGTGAGTATATTCATAAACAAAATAGCAAAGGAAACACCCTCGGGGTACGAGGCGAACTCACGAATAACAAAGGTTATAAGTCCGCATCCGATACCGAATATGATTTTTCCAAGCCTTGTGCTTGGCGAGGTCGAATAATCGGTTGCCATAAAGAATGCTCCAAGCATAAGACCGCCGCACAAAATATATTCTATCGGGTTATGTCCCGCTATCGCTCCGAAGAGCGCAACCGTTCCTATAAAGGTAACGGGAATATGCCAAGTAATTACTCTACGGCAAAGAAGATATACGCCGCCTATAATAATAGCTAAGGAGCATACCTCGCCAAGAGAGCCCGTTTGTCTGCCCAAAAAGAGGTCTAAAATATTATTCTCGCCTATCCTTGTGAGCGGAGTTGCCGAGCTTACGCCGTCTACCGTTGCAAAGCTCGTCATACTCGATGCAAAGGAAACGGTGAGAACTATTCTTGCAGTGATGGCAGGATTTGCAAAATTCTTGCCTATTCCGCCAAAAAGCTGCTTTACAACAACTATTGCCACAACGCTTCCGAGAACCGCTTGCCATATCGGAACGGTGTGAGGAAGATTGAAGCCTAAAAGCATACCCGTAACCACGGCAGAAAAATCATTTACCGTCAAAGGACGCTTGCAGATAAGCTCAAACAAGAGCTCGGATATTACCGACGTCAGTACGCATACCGCAACGACCAAGAGAGCGCGCCAGCCAAACAATATAACTGCCGCAATAAAGCTCGGCATCAAGGCAATAATTACGTCGAGCATTATTGATTGCGTATCTCTCTTTCTTCTGAAATGCGGTGCGGGGGAAACTAAAAGCTTATGCTCTTCCATTTGCATTTCCTCCCGCAGATTTCATTTTAAGCTGATATTCGCGGAGCATCGTTTTTGCCATCTTGTTTCGTTGAACGATATTTCGCTTTGCGGGGCAAACGTAGCTGCAGCAGCCACACTCCATGCAAAGATCTACCCTTAATTTTTGCAGCATCTCGGGCTCGTTTGCCTTATGCGCCTTGGAGATCGCCACGGGATCAAGCGAGAACGGGCATGCATTTATGCAGGCTCCACACTTAATGCAGGGCGTTACAGGCGGCGGAGTTGCCTCCCTCTCACCCATAAAAATAACCGCATTCGTCTGCTTTAAAATAGGAGATGCAGGGTCTGCGAGCGCAATACCCATCATCGGTCCGCCGTAAAGTATCTTTCTCGGCTCTTCTCTAAATCCGCCGCAATGCTCGATAAGCTCTCCTACGGGCATTCCTATGGGAGCAATGAGATTTTGCGGCTCTTTAACGGCGCTTCCGTCAACGGTTACGCACTTTTCAACAAGAGGCATTCCCGTACGGATAAATTTTGCAATCGTTGCCACGGTAGTGCAGTTTACCACTATAAGACCTACGTCGATAGGCAATCCGCCTTGCGGAATAACTCTGCCCGTGGTGTGGTAAGCAATAACCTTTTCTCCGCCCTGCGGATAGATCGAGGGGAGCGCCTTAATGCTAACACCCTCCATATTCCTCGTGGCATTGCGCATAGCTCTTATACATTCGGGCTTATTCTTCTCTATACCGAGTATTACCCTATCTATCTCAAGGAATTTTTTAATAAGCGATATGCCGTACGCAACGTCGTCGGCATTATCAAGCATTGTTCTTGTGTCCGACGTAATATAAGGCTCGCACTCGGCTCCGTTTACTATCAAGGTATCGACACGCGTATTATCTACGTTAAGCTTTATCGGCGTGGGGAATCCCGCCCCGCCAAGACCTACGATACCGCTCTTTCTGAGCGCCTCCAAAAACTCCTCCTTGGTATTTACCTCGTAAGGAGCGATATTTTCATCTAACGTCTGCTCTCCGTCGCTCTCGATAACAACTGTGGGAACGTGCTTTCCGGCAATGGATATTATCTCGTCTATCTTAACAACAGTACCCGAAACGCTCGAATAAACGTGTGAGGAAAGTCCCATTCCGCCATCGCCTATAAGCGTACCGACCTTAACGGTATCTCCACGGCTTACGGTTAGTGTAGCAGGAGCGCCGATATGCATAGCCATAGGAATATACACTCTTTTGGGAACGGGTATTCTTTTCGGGGCAAGTCTTGCCGTATTTTTAAGATGTCGAACCTTGACGCCGCTCAATTTAAAAAGCAAATTCACTCCTCCTCTCACTGTCGGTAAATAAATTTTAACGGATTTTCCCATTATCTATTATATGTATTATAACATAATATAAGAGCCCATGTCAATAAAAATAAAAGAGCTATTGCTTTATTTTTAAATTAGTGTTATAATCTTAAATGTACCGCAAATGCTAAGGAAAGGAGAGCCGATATGAAGCTTTACAGATCTGCGCACACAAAAATAAATAACGATTGCGCAATAGCACTCGGTTGCTTTGACGGAGTTCATATTGGGCACTCCAAAATAATTACCGAAGCCGTAAAATCGGCAAAAAGCGCTTCTCTTACCTCGGTGGTATGGAGCTTTGGCGCTCCGCCAAAAAGCTTTTTTGCAAATGACGGCGATTCTATCAAGCTTTTGACCGACCTTTCGGAAAAGAAAAGGCTTATTAAAAGCCTTGGCGCAGACCTGCTTATAAGCGTTGATTTTAACGAAAAAATAGCAAGGCTCTCGCCCCGTGAATTTTTTGAGGATATACTGATAAAGCGCCTTAACGCAAAGCAGATATTCTGCGGCTTCAACTACCGCTTTGGTCATAAGGGAATCGGCGACACCGCCCTGCTTTGCGCATTATGCGAGGAATACGGCGTTAAGCTTACCGTTATTGACGAAATAAGCTTAAACGAAAGAACCGTCAGCTCCTCTGCCATACGAGAATATCTCTCAAACGGTGATGTCGAAAGCGCTTCTGCTATGCTTGGAAGAGGATTCTCTCTACGAGGCAAGATAATGGACGGCCAGCACCTTGGAAGAACGCTCGGATTTCCAACCGTAAATCAAGAGGTTCCAAAAAACAAGGCAACGCCAAAAAACGGAGTCTACCTCACTTGCGTTAAATTCTGCGGCAAAAGAAAATACGGTGTTACAAATATCGGTATGCGCCCCACTGTTAACGGCAAGGAGGCGGTATGCGAAACGCATATACTTGATTTTAGCGGCGACCTCTACGGAAAAACCGTAACGGTTGAGTTCTTGAAATTCTTGCGTAGCGAGAAAAAATTCTCCTCGCTCGACGAGCTCTCCTCACAGGTTATAAATGATATTAAAAATGCCAAAAGCTATATAAAAAACACGGGTAAATGAAGCCTTAAAGCCTCACTCACCCGTGTTTTTTATGCCTTGTATTTAAAATCCTGCTCTCTTGAATTAAGAGCGTCAAGATAGCGCTTTGCCTCTGCCTTTGCAGAATCAAGAGAAAGCTCAAGATAGTTTCCGCACTCAACTCTTGTTGCACCAAACATCTCGGTTGCCTCAAACGCAGTTTTATGAAGCACCGCCTTTAAAGCCTCCAACACCTTAGCATCATCCGCATTTCTCACAAGAAGATAAAATCCCGTGCGGCATCCCATAGGACCAAAATAGATAACGTCGCCGCCGATGTCGGAGTTTCTAATATAGGTTGCAACCATATGCTCTACCGAGTGCATAGTAACGTTGTCCATATAATCTCCCATATTGGGCTTGCGTGTGCGAAGATCGTAGGTTGTAATATCTCCGTCTATTCTTGAAATATATATGCCCTCGTCAATAAGATCGTGATCGACCGAAAAGCTGCTGATCCTTCTTACGTTTTCCATATCAATCCTCCATATTGCTAAGCATAGCCAAAACCAATGCCTCGGATTTTACCGCCGCACGGCTCACCATCTCGGGATATTCCATCTCTGCCTCGCCCGTTGCGCTATCGGATATACAACGGATGATAACGAAATCAACGCCGGAAACGTAGCAAGCGTGTCCTATTGCCGCGCCCTCCATCTCGCAAGCGATAGCGCCAAAGGTGGTGCGTATAAAATCCTTTCTTTCAGCGCTTGATATAAACTGATCTCCCGATGCGATAATTCCGCGTGCGCAAGCGGTGCCTTGATCCAATGCTATATTGAGCGCAAGGCTTGAAAGTGTGCGCGATGCGGGAATCTCAACTATATTGAGTCCCGAAATAAGTCCGGGGGCATCCCCTAATATCGTAGTATCTATATCGTGCTGAACAACTGCCGAGGATACCGCAAAATCAAGTATGTTAAGGCAGGAAACAAGAGTTCCTGCAACGCCTGTGTTTATTATTGATTTAACGCCGTAGCGGAGTATCATAGTATTTGCGCAGAGTGCGGCAAAAACCTTTCCTATTCCACACTTAGCAATAACGACCTCACGACCGCAAAGCCTTCCGCAAACGTATTCGGTTCCCGAGATGACCTCGCTTTTTGCATCCTCAACCTTTGCTTTAAGCTCCTCTACCTCAACGCTCATAGCGCCTATTATTCCTATCATTTCATCTATCCTCCTTAAATTTTAAGCCTCAAGCTCCTCATATATCTCCATCAAACGCTCCTCAAGGGCGTTCTTTTTTTCATCAAGCTCGGTAAGGCGAGCGTAATCGTATGCCGCCTCTCCGTTCATTTCCTCGTCAATTTCCGAAAGCTCGTTTTCTATCTTCTCGGCTTCAGCCTTTAGACGCTCAATGCGCCTTTGCGCCTTTCTTGAATCGGCGTTCTCCTTTTTAGCCTTAAGATACTGCTCCTTTGCACTGCTCATCTCATTTTGAGCAAGAGATACCTCGAAATTCACGCTCTGCAAGCGTCTTTCACGGTCGCGGCAAAGCTCGGCATATCCCTCGCCACGCTTTAAAACGGTAACGTCATAGAGACCGCCGCCCTCGCTTACGGGAATTACGTCGATTATTCGAGTTGCAAGCTTCTCTATAAAATATCTATCGTGCGATACGATAACGATAGTTCCGTCATAATCCTCAAAAGCCTCCTCAAGAGCCTCGCGAGAGGCAATATCAAGGTGATTCGTAGGCTCGTCAAGAATAAGCAGATTAGTCTGCATAAGCGTAAGCTTTGAGAGAGTAAGACGTGCCCTCTCGCCACCGCTAAGCTCACCAACACGCAGATAAACGTCCTCTCCGACAAAGCGGAAGAGCGCTAAGGTGTTGCGTATTTCAAGCTCGGTGAGATGCGGATAAGCGTTCCAAAGCTCGTCCAAAACGGTATTTTCGGGAGAAAGATTTTGATTTTCCTGATCGTAATATCCAAGACGCACGTTATATCCCATTTCGATATATCCCGAGCTTGGCACAAGCTTTGAGAGCATAAGCTTTATAAGCGTTGATTTTCCCGAGCCGTTAGCTCCAACTATAAAAAGTCGGTCAAGGCGACGAACGCCAAAGCTTATATTAGATAACACCTCACCGCCGCCCGAATAAGCAAAGGCAAGCGAGTGCAGATTCATAACCTCATTTCCGCTTGCAGGTGCGCTCTCAAAGCGTATGCGAACGCCCCTCGGAGAGCTTTGCGGCTTATCGACTCTTTCCATCTTATCAAGAAGCTTTTGGCGACTCTCGGCGGCAATTATATTTCGCTCTCTATTCCATGCCCTCTGCTGTGCTATATAAGCCTCTTGGCGGGCTATCTCCTTTTGCTGATTCTTATAGTGGCGCTCCTCTATCTCTCGGTCGATCTTTCTTTGCTCCATACTCCTTGAGTAATTACCGTTATAAAGCTTTGCGCGATTATTCTCTATGCAAAGCGTCTTATTTGTAACTCTATCAAGAAAATATCTATCGTGCGAGATAACGAGCAAGCATTTTTTATAGGACGCTAAAAAGCTTTCAAGCCAAAAAAGCGTTTCTATATCAAGGTGGTTCGTCGGCTCGTCGAGAAGCAATATGTCGGGCTCTCGGCAAAGCTCGCGCGAGAGCGCCAAGCGAGTTCTCTGCCCACCGCTGAATTCATTAAATGATCGAGCCTGATCCTTTGCGTCAAATCCCATCTTTTGCAAGGTGGATGCGCATCTTCCTCTAAACTCAAGACCGCCCTCGGCAATGAATTTTTCATTAAGAGAGGAATACTCGCTTACCGCGCGAGTGTGCTCGGGCGAGCCCTCGTTAAGCTTTAGCTCCTCCTCAAGCTCGGAAAGCCTTTTTTCCATTTTCAAAAGCTCGGGAAAGGAATTATACATAACCTCAATAGCGCTCATTCTCTGCTCGTCGGTAGAAAATGCCGTAACGGCATCGTCCTGCTTTAAAACGCCAATGCTTTTATCCTTTGAAATATATACGGCTCCGCTATCGCACTCAAGCTCGCCTAAAATAAGCTTAAAGAGCGTTGATTTTCCCGAGCCGTTAACGCCTATAACTCCGAGTCTGTCATTCTCCTCAAGAGAAAAGGATATATCACGAAGCACGTTTTTTACGCCAAAGGAGAGAGAAATATTTTCAACCGTTAATGCTAACATTCAAAACCCTTTCCCTTCTTAAAGCTTTATTTTAATTTCGCAGGCAACGCCCAAAATTCTCGCCTCGCCCGATTCAAAATCGTCGGTGGAAAGACGTATCGGCTCATAATCCTCGTTTTCGGGAGAGAGCAATATATTCTTGCGCGATCTGCTAAAGCGCTTAACCGTTGCACTGTCTCCGCCAACAAGACAAGCAACTATATCACCGTCCTCGGCGTATTGCTGCTTGCGGAAGAGCACGAGCGAGCCCTCGACCATTCCGATATTCTTCATACTGTCGCCCTGAACTCGGAGATAAAAATACTCCTCTGCCTCGCCCACCTCGGCAAACTCATAGCCCTCAACCGATTCGTTGGTTATTATCGGCGAGCCTGCGCGTATCTCACCGATAATTGCTATTTTTCTACCACGGGTTGCGGGAGTGCTTACGCTATCCCTATCAAAGCAAACGCTCTCGTCCCCCGTAAGCATATATTCAAGCGGAACGTCAAAGTAATTTGCAATAAGCTTTATCTTATCAAGCTTTGGCACCGAACGTCCGTTTTTCCAATCGGTAAAGGTAGATGCGGCAATACCCGTGTCCTTAGACACTCTATACACCGTTGTTTTGTGTAATTTTAATAAACGCTCAAAAATATCGTAGCTCATTAATGCCCCCCTGTTGTAGGAATGAACAAATATTACGGAAATGCGAAATATCTATTGACAATAGTTCGGAAATCCGTTATAATTTAATTAGTAAGTTTATTATATACCATATATTTTGATTTGTCAATAGCTTTTATAATAAACAAATGCGAAATACTTAAATATACTAAAATATTATAAAAATTTGAAAGGAGAAGCTCTTACCCCATTGTGTGAATACTGTAAAAAAACCATATGTCCGCCCGCTTGCCCCTCGTACGGCTTTGATAAGCCTATAACTCTCGGAGTGATAGGAATCTGCTCAAAATGTAAAAAGAGGCTTTTGCGAGGCGAAATATTTGCCTATATACTAAACAAATTTTACTGCGGCGAGTGCGCCGCAATGGCATGTCTTGCCACAAGGCTACGTTGACACGCCACACGCGATTTATTCATAACACCTAAATTTTAAGAGAGGACGACGATGACAGAAATTAAGCTTCACGACACAAACTATGACCCACTTAAACCAACTAAGCTTGACGGAATTGAAGATATGAAGGAATATCTATCGGGCTACAAGCTTTCAAGAGATCTTTTAGAGCTTGAAAAATACGAGCGTGAATTTCTTCGCTCGCGCGCATTTGCAAGCGAACGCCCCGGAGATCTATCCATGGCGAGAGCGCGTATGTTTGAAATACGGCACTTTATTTTAAATCTGCCAAATTCAAGCGAGAAAATGCTTTTATATCTTCACTATATAGATTGCGAGCCTATCGAGCGTTGTGCAGATGCATTAAACATCTCACGCAGCAGCGCATTCCGTCTAAAGCGCAAGGCGCTATCTATGGCTCTTAAGCACTGTAAAAAATCTCCAACGCCAAAATTCGCACTTATACGCGAATTTGCTTGACTTTTTTTCAAAAAAGCGGTATAATTACTCTTGAATTAAAAATACAGGAGGAATATTGTGAAAAAGTTTTTTGGCGAATTCAAAAAATTCATAACCCGCGGCAACATCGTAGATATGGCTGTCGGTGTTATCGTAGGTAGCTCCTTTACCGCTATAGTAAACGCTCTCAGCAACAATATCTTAAAGCCTATCATCAACTGGCTTCTTGCTGTTTTGCTTGGCAAGGACGCTCTTTCCGAGCTCTACACCTTCTTAAAGCGAGTAGATATTGAGGGCACGACCACCCCCGACCTTGAAAATTCGATATATATAGATTGGGGCGCATTTATTCTCGCAGTTATAAACTTCTTAATAATAGCATTCGTGCTCTTCTGCATAGTAAAGGCTATCAACAAGATGCGCGAGAATGCAAACGAGCTTGATAAAAAGGCAAGAAAGATCACCAAGGAAGACCGCAAGGCTATGAAGGCACAAGGCATCAAGCCCCGCGACATAGAGGCGGTAAAAGCATACTTTGAGGCAAAGGATGCGGCAGAGGCGGCACTTAAAGCCGAAGCAGAGGCGGCAGAAAAGGCAAAGAAGGAAGCCGAGCGCCTCGCTAACCCCACCACCGAGGATCTCCTTAAGGCTATACTTGCAGAGATTAAAAAGGATTAATTTTAACGAAAAAGAGCGATTTTTTCGCTCTTTTTCCTTTTTTACTCAAATCTTTCCATTGACAGTAGATTATTTTAATGATATAATATATTGATATAATTTTTTGAAAGGCAAGGCATTTTAAATTTATGAAATGGACTTCACTTAATGAACTTCGTGAAAAATATCTTTCGTTCTTTGAGTCTAAGGGACACAAGAGACTTCCCTCTTTCCCCTTGGTACCGATCAACGATAAATCACTTCTCTTGATAAACTCGGGAATGGCTCCTATGAAAAAGTATTTCACAGGCGAAGAGGTTCCGCCAAGCAAGCGTGTAACCACCTGTCAGAAATGTATTCGTACCCCCGACCTTGAAAGAGTTGGACACACTGCTCGCCACGGCACCTTCTTTGAGATGCTTGGCAACTTCTCCTTTGGAGATTACTTTAAGGATCAGGCTATTCCGTGGGCGTGGGAATTCCTCACCGATACACTTGAGATACCGAAGGACCTTCTTTGGCCCTCTATCTACGAGCAGGACGAGGAGGCGTACGCTATTTGGGTAAACAAGATAGGCGTTGACCCAAGCCACGTTGTAAGACTCGGCAAGGCAGATAACTTTTGGGAGCACGGCTCAGGTCCTTGCGGCCCCTGCTCCGAGATATATTTTGACAGAGGCTTAAAATACGGTTGCGGCTCGCCCGACTGTAAGCCCGGATGCGATTGCGACAGATTTATGGAAATTTGGAACAACGTATTTACTCAGTTCAATAACGACGGTAACGGCAACTACACCGAGCTCGACCAAAAGAACATAGACACAGGTATGGGTCTTGAGCGTCTTGCTTGCGTAATGCAGGGCGTTGACAATATGTTTGAGGTTGACACCATCCGCAAGGTTATCGATAAGGTATGCGAGATCGCAGATAAAAAATACGGAGACGATGCAAAGAACGATATCTCTATCCGAGTTATCACCGACCACTCAAGAAGTGCTATGTTTATGATCTCGGACGGCGTTATTCCCTCAAACGAGGGACGTGGCTACGTTCTTCGCCGTATAATTCGCCGTGCTTGCCGCCACGGTAAGCTTCTCGGCATCAACCGCCCCTTCCTTACCGAAACGGTAACTACCTCTATCGAGGAAAGCTGCGGAGCATATCCCGAGCTTTTGGCTAAGAAGGATTATATCCTTAAGGTTATCTCTATGGAAGAGGATCGCTTTGACGCAACGGTTGACGCAGGTCTTTCCATTCTTTCCGATCTTATCAGAGGCGCTATCTCCGACCACGCAGACACTATCTCGGGCGAAGAGGTGTTCAAGCTTTACGATACCTTTGGATTCCCGCTTGATCTCACTAAGGAGATAGTTGCAGAAAGCAATCTCGCTATCGACGAGGAGACCTTTAACCGCCTTATGCTTCAGCAGAGACAGCGCGCTCGTGAGGCAAGAGCTAATATCGGCGGTTGGGACGAGTCCTCTAAGTCTCTTATTTCGGGACTTCCCAAGACCGAGTTTGTCGGCTACACAAGCTATCGCACCGATGCAAAGGTAATTGCAATTCTCACCGATAACGGAAGCGTTGACTACGTTAACGAGGGCGATTGCTCCATTATTCTTGACCGCACCGCGTTCTACGGCGAGGGCGGCGGACAGATAGGCGATACGGGAACTATCTACTCCGAGGGCTTTATGGCAAAGGTTTACGATACCAAGAAGACCGACGGCGTATACATTCACGTTTGTACAGTTGCAAACGGTGAAATAAAGGTTGGCGACACTGTTTGTGCAGATATCGAGGACGCAAGACGTGATGCTATCTGCCGCAACCACTCTGCAGCTCACCTTCTTCAGGCAGCTCTCCGCACCGTGCTCGGCTCTCACGTTGAGCAGGCAGGCTCCTTTGTAAGCGAAGATATTTGCCGCTTTGACTTTACTCACTTTGCCGCTCTCACAAGCGATGAGATTGCAAAGGTTGAAGCACTTGTTAACGCTAATATCCTCGTTGCAAACGAGATAATCACCAAGGAAACCGACGTTGAGACTGCTCGCGCAGAGGGTGCTACCGCACTCTTCGGCGAAAAGTACGGAAGCGTTGTTCGTATGGTTAAAATGGGTAACTTCTCTACCGAGCTTTGCGGTGGTACACACTGCAACAACACGGGTAGAATAGGACTCTTCAAGATAGTAAGCGAAAGCAGCGTTGCCGCAGGCGTACGCCGTATAGAGGCGGTTACGGGCTTTGGCGTTCTTAAGCTTATTGCTCAAAAGGATGCTCTCCTTTCCGACGTTGCAAACGAGCTTAAGGTTCAAAACGTATCCGACGTAGCAAACAAGGCTGCCGCTTTGCAGAATGAGCTCCGCTCCACGAAGAGAGAGGTTGAATCGCTCAACGCTAAGCTCGCATCCACTAAGCTCGACGGTATTCTCGCATCAGCTAAGACCGTAGGCTCTGTTAAGCTCATTGCCGCTCGTCTTGACGATATGCAGATAGATGCAGCTCGCGCTCTTGCAGATGATATTAAGGCTAAATACAGCGATACCGTTGCTCTCATTGCAGTTGCTTCGGGTGATAAGCTCAACTTTATCGCAGTTGCAGGTAAGGATGCCCTTGCATCGGGCGCTCACGCAGGTAAGCTCGTTGGCGCTGTTGCCGCTATTTGTGGCGGTAAGGGCGGCGGTCGTCCCGATAACGCTATGGCAGGCGGTAAGGATATATCCAAGATCGATGAGGCTCTCGCTTCTGCAGAATCCGCTCTTCTTGGAATGGTTAAATAAATTAATGATTTAATTATGATATAATTGGTTTTGCGGGGGAGAAACTTTCTTAAAAGAAAGGTTTCTCCCCCGCACCCCTTTTTCAAAGAATAAAACAGGGGGATTTTTTACATTTTAGCACAATCCTGCTATCAAAATCAAATTATTTCAAATTATATATTGATATTCCTTTATCTATATGATATAATAAAGATGCTCAACAAATCAAATAATCAGAAGGTATGACTATTATGGAATAATTATACCCTTTTTTCTGCACCCTAATTTTGAATTTGGAAAAATCGCAAATTCCGCAATTTAGGATGTAGAAGTTATTTCTGTTCTGATTTGATTTGTTGAGCGACAATCGGGTTTGCGTTTTTCGGAGCGTTAACTACGGTTGACGCTCTTTTTATTTTATATTTAGGAGGAAATCAAAATGAAAAAAATTTTAATTGCAATTATCGTAATGTGTACCCTTTTCTGCTTTG
>JAZLCC010000008.1:0-7515 GCA_045614065.1 Eubacteriales bacterium
AGGAGCACGCTTTGAACGTCCCGACCACACGTCAAGGCTTCCGCCGAGGCCTATACACAGGCTAACGTCGGGGAGAGATGGGGAATTTTCGAAAATCCATTTTTCCTGCGCGGGGTATCCCATACAAACGAATACCATATCGGCGCGAGCTTTTTTGATGGCTTTTATTATCTTTTTGTTGCTATGCTTGCTCTTGCCGAAATATCCGTGATGCGTGCCGCAGATTTTTAGTCTTGGGTATATGCGCAAGAGATTTCTTTTTGCTCTTTTGGCAACGCCTTTTTCGGCTCCGAGAAGATATACGCGATATCCTCTTTTTTGCGCCAAGCAAAGAAGAGCAGAGCCGAGGTCTATTCCGCCAATGCGCTTGCGAATACTACCGCCAAGCATTCTCGAAGCCAAAACAAGTCCTATGCCGTCGGGCAGATTTATATCAGAAGAGTTCAAAAGCGCTCTTTCGGCGCTTGAGCGGTTGGCGCTGAGAAGAATTTGCGGATTTGGGGTGTAGATTACAGTGCGCTTTTTCTTTTTGATTCGAGCGTCGATCATCCTAAGAATTTCTCGCTCGCTAAGGTTTGAAACATTTACGGACAGTATCTTTTCGCTAAGGCTTCTTTTATTTTTGCTTTTTTTGATCATTTTTTCTCCTTTTATCCTCATTACCGCATAAAATAATAGGTCTTATATATTGACTTTTATTTGCGTTTGTTTTATAATATATGTAGTATGTCTAAAAAAGAAAGGTTGTTAAAATGGCAAACGAAAAGAAAATGGTAGAGCAGATCACGGCTATGGACGTTGATTTTGCTCAATGGTATACCGACGTAGTAAAAAAAGCCGAGCTCGTTGATTATTCGGGCGTTAAAGGCTGTATGATAATCCGTCCTTACGGATACGCAATTTGGGAGAATATTCAGCGTGATCTTGATACAAGATTCAAAAAGCTTGGCCACGAGAACGTATATATGCCTATGTTCATCCCCGAGAGCCTTTTGCAGAGAGAGAAGGACCACGTTGAGGGCTTTGCTCCCGAGTGTGCTTGGGTAACCTTTGGCGGTCAGAACAGACTTACCGAGCGTCTTGCGGTTCGTCCCACGTCCGAGACTCTTTTCTGCGAGCATTATAAGGATATAATTCATTCCTACCGTGATCTCCCCAAGCTTTACAATCAGTGGTGTAACGTTGTAAGATGGGAGAAGACAACACGTCCTTTCCTTCGTACATCGGAGTTCTTGTGGCAGGAGGGACACACCATGCACGAGAACGAGGAGGGAGCAAGAGAGGAGACCTTGCGTATGCTTAAGTGCTACGAGGACTTCTACCGCGAGACCCTCGCTATTCCTGCAGTTACGGGTAGAAAGACCGAGAAGGAGAAGTTTGCGGGCGCGCTTGAGACCTACACCATCGAGCCTATGATGCACAACGGTGTTGCTCTTCAGGGCGGTACCTCGCACTACTTTGGAGACGGATTTGCAAAGGCATTTGAAATTACCTATACCGATAGAGATAACAAGATATGCTATCCTCATCAGACTTCGTGGGGTGTATCGACTCGTATGATCGGTGCTATCATTATGACTCACGGTGATGATAACGGACTCATTCTTCCGCCTAAGGTAGCTCCCATTCAGGTAGCTATTATTCCCGTTGCTCAGCATAAGGAGGGCGTGCTTGAAAAGGCTAACGAGCTTAAGGAGCTTCTTTCCGAGAAGTTCAGAGTTAAGCTTGACGATAGTGATAACTCTACAGGCTGGAAGTATAGCCAGTATGAGATGAAGGGCGTTCCGCTCCGTCTTGAGATCGGTCCTCGCGATATCGAGAACAATTCTTGCGTTCTCGTTAGCCGTGTAAGCCGTGCAAAGACCTTTGTATCTCTTGACAATATCGTTGAAGAGATCGAGAAGGCGCTTGCAGCTGTTCACGCAGAGCTTTATGAGAGAGCAGAGAAGAACCTTGCAGAGAAGACGAGCGTTGCTACAAGCAAGGAGGAATTCCTTGACATAGCAGAGAACCGCTCGGGCTTTATCAAGGCTATGTGGTGCGGAGATTCTGCTTGTGAGGATGCATTGAAGGAAGAAACGGGCGGAGTTAAGTCGCGTTGCATTCCTTTCGTTGAGGAAAAGCTCGGCGACGTTTGCGTATGCTGCGGAAAGCCTGCAAAGCACATGGTTGTTTGGGGCAGACAGTATTAATTTTATCTCGCCAAAATAAAATTCAAGCTAATATGAGGCTGTCTCAAATGTAAATTTGCGACAGCCTCTTTGCCGAGAGGCTCGGCATTTAAGATAGAAAGGTAAGGAGGTACAAAATGAAAAGCTTTGGGCGAACCTTTTGGGATACGCTTCGGCAGGTCGATCCCATTCTTTTTGCGTGTACCTTTATTCTTTCGGCAATAAGCATTTTAACTATCTTCGGAGCGGTTGATAACTTTGGTCGAAGTAAGCTTATAATGCAAAGTGCAATGGTTGTGGTGGGTACGGTATTCGTTTTTGTAATTGCAAATCTCGATTACAGATTTTTCGTTGATAGGTTTGCCGTGTTTTTCTTTTTAGGCTCGGCGCTTATACTTGCAATAACGCTTATATTCGGAAGCACGGGTGATAATATTGAAACGGCTAACCGAAGCTGGCTTAATATACCGATTATCAATATTGCAATTCAGCCCTCGGAGTTTGTAAAGCTTGCCTTTTTGTGTACCTTTGCAAAGCATCTCGATACTGTGAGAGATAGAATAAATAAGCCTAAAACCTTGCTCTTTTTAATGATTCACGCAGGTGTTATTTCAGGTCTTATTCTTCTTTCGGGCGACCTTGGAGTTTGCCTTGTTTATTTTGGAATCATTGCCGCAATGCTTTACGGAGCAGGGCTTTCGATTTGGTATTTCGTTGGAGTTTTTAGTCTTTTGGCTTTATCTTTCCCGTTTTTGTGGGATTTATTGCGTACCGACCAAAAAAATCGAATAATTTTTGGATTCAACCCCGAGCTCGACGTTGAAAACGTTGGAATGCAGGCTCTTATGAGCCGTGATACGATTGCATCGGGCGGATTTTTCGGTCAAGGTCTCTTTGGCGGTAGCCTTTACGAGGATCTTCCCGCATCGCACACCGACTTTATATTCTCAACCGTTTGCGAAAAGTTTGGGTTTCTCGGCGGCTTTGTCGTCGTTGCCACTCTCGTTGTAATGGCTTTTCGCCTTATCTGGATATCACGCAAATCCCGAGACGGAGTTGGCAAGCTTATTTGTGGCGGTATAGCCGCTATAATAATTTTGCAAACGCTTGAAAATCTTTGGATGTGCGTTGCTGCCGTGCCCGTCATCGGTATAACGCTTCCTTTCGTAAGCTACGGCGGCTCGTCAATGCTTGCTATGTATATGATTATGGGCCTTGCCCATAGCGTTGCCGCACAAGAGAAGAAGTTCTTCTTTAAGCGTAAAAATTGATAATTATTGTATTATATAAATGTGGGGGAAGGAAACTTTTTGAAAAAAGTTTTCCTTCCCCCACACCCCTATCCTTCCAAAACTTCAAACAGGAATATAATAAAAAAACACAGTGCGTTCAACCTTTGTCTTACATTGGTCAAGCGCACTGTGCTTTTTCAATTTGTTTTTTGTTTAGTTCTTTGAAAAGGGGTGCAGGGGGAAAAGCTTTCTTTTAAGAAAGTTTTCCCCCTGCATAAAAACACAATTATAATCAAATCATTCAAAATCAACGAGGTACTCTTCGAGAGTGATTCCGTCCTCGTAGATTATTGTAGCGGCGTAAACGCCGACAAAGCGGAAGTGCCAAGGCTCATAGCTGTATTTTGTGATATCGGTTTTATCCTTTGGGTAACGAAGAATAAAGCCGTATTTATGAGCGTTTTGAGAGAGCCAAGCAAACGCCTCGGTCTCCTCAAAGCTTTCGTCAAGCTCACGGAGCTCGCCGCGCTTTTCCACAAGGTCTACGCTAAGACCCGTATGGTGCTCACTTGTTCCTGCGGGGGCAGAGGTGAGGAGCGTCTGCTCTCTTGCCTCTTCCTCGGAAACGTCGAATTCTTCCATATAGTCGTCGATGTATTCCTCGTGAAGTCCTTCTTGATAGCTAAAGGAACGGTATGCACTCGAAACGAGAATTTGGTCTCCGCCCTCAAGTGTCTTATTCGCTTCATTTATCATAGCGATAAGCGCGAGTGCGGCGGTAGGATCAAAAAAATCCTTTGAGTCGTAGTCCTCAAGTCCGTTAACTATAGGGCAGTTAAGAGATTTGAGAGATACTAAGCCTTTTGTTGATATATCATCCTTGTTTAAGGGGTGAGATTTGTTTACAAGTTCAAGTCTGCTAACGCAGAGCGCCGCAGCGGTTCTTGTATCGATATCGGGGTTAGGGTAGCTTGATAGCGAGAGCTGCATATCGTCTGCATAGTCAAAGCATTCCGATGAAAAGGATATAGGCGGTTGAGTGCCGTTGCTGTAGGATATTCTATGTATAGTTACCTTGTTTTTGGAGCTTACCTTTGCCACCATGCCAACCGAGTTACCGTCTGCCTTGTAGGAGAAGAGCTTCTCTATAAACTTAAATGGAACAAGGCACTTGCCCTCTTCCTTTTCGGTTGAAGGAATTATCTTTACCTTTCCGCCAACCTTAACGGCGTCTCCGTTAACGGTTGCCGTTGCCGAGTCGTTAACAAATCTAACGTAGGTTCCGTCAGGGCAGGTGAATTTCATTCTTCCATTGCTGCCGCTAACAATGATGTCGCAGTATTTTGCTATCGAACGCAAATCAAAATAGAACTGTCCGTAGGAGTTAGCTTCCTTGTAGCTTAAGGTGTAGGGCTTGTCGTCTCCAACGGTTACCTCGTAGTTTGCGCTTGAGGGCTTGCCCTGTTGACGGATAATGAGTACCGCAACAACGGTTGCGATAATTGCCAAAAGCAGAGCGATAGTGATAGCCACTATGGCCACGGTAGCCTTGTGCTTCTTTGCGTAGCGCTTAAATTCTGCCTTGTCGGATTGATCGTAGGGGTCAAGCGTGCTTCTGTCTATGCCCTTACGCTTTGAGGCGCGGAGCATTCTGCGCTCTTCCTTTGAGAGCCTTTTGAGGTTGTCTATCTCCTCATTTAAGGCGTCAAGCTCGGAATTTTCAAAATCCGATTCAAATTCATTCTTTTTATGCTTTTGCTTCATATATTCCTCTGTAAGCGCCGTTAAGGCTTATTTTCGATTATTATAAAAAACGGAGAGGTGGGGGAGTTGAGAATATTGATTCTCGTTGCGCAGACCTTGTAGCGTGAGAGCGTGGAAAGATATTCGCAAATCATTTTGCCCTCGGCGTCGCCCTCTGCGTGTCCCGGATAAACCGCTACAAGAATTATAGCGTCTCTATCCATAAGCTCGATTGCCGCCTCGATTGCGGGGAGAGTGGTTTTGCGCATAGTTGTAACGCTCTTGTCGCTTCCCGGAAGATAACCGAGGTTAAACATTCCCGCCTTTATCGGTACGTCAACGTATTTCTTTACGTTGTGGTGCGAGTCGAGAATAAGGGTGTAGTTATTGGGGCATCCCGCATTTTGCAAATTCTCCGACGTTGAGGCAAGAGCCGCCTCTTGAACGTCGAATGCAAAAACGTGTCCGAATTCACCTACCGTCTTTGAGAGAAATTCGGTGTCGTGTCCGTTACCCATAGTAAAATCAACGGCAACGTCGCCTTCCTTTAAGTGTGTTAAAATAAAATGCTTTTGCAAATCAAGAAGATCTATCATACAAACCTCGTGTAAAATTATTGGTCTTTTTCGTTCTTTTTCTTTTGTGGCGGATGATGAAGATCGCTTCGGAGAAGCTTCATAGAGCGCTCCACGGCATCCTTGGAGTCATACCAAGGCTCGTCCTTGTAGCGGTAGTCAAACTTTTTGCAGAACCAGCTGACGTCATCACTTATTTTTTCTATGTAGGCATCCTCAATTGAGAATACCGCCTTTTCAAACTCGGCATAGCTCTTTTTATCAAGCTTCTTCTGCGCATATTTGAGCATTCTTGAAAGGTGGGGCAGACAAAAATAGGGCTGTGCCAAAAGCTTTTTGGGAAAGTCCTCGTCTGCATTCCAAAGAATGACCGCGGTTTCTATCATATGCTCAAAGTTAAATTCAATGCGGCGGCAAACAAAGCAGGTGCCGTTAAGCTTTTCAATGCGCTTAACCGCCTTTTCGCCACGCTTTACCAAAAGACCGCCCTTGAGGTCCTTTTTGAGCTCTGCAAGGTGGCTTTCAAGCGTGAGAGCCATTCCAAGGCGGTTCTTTCGTGTGAACATCATATCGTAATGAGTTCTGCAAAAGCCTTCCTCGTTGGTTTTTATTCTTATGTCGGGCTCCATCATAGAAGCGCCTAAAATGAGATCGAGCTGATCGTCCTCAAGCTTGTTGAAGAGAGCGCAGAAGGGACAGCCACAGCTTTTGTCGGCGGCGGGTGCCTCAAACGCCTCGTTGACGGGTATTGTATAAATATTTTCCATTGTGTTCTCCAAATAAATTTACTTGAAAAAGGTCGAGATATATGTTAAAATATAAATATAGTAATTTCAAAGGTGGATTTTATGACGATAACGGATAGATATACGGTTACCGAGTTTATAAAGGGTGATGCTCCTGTTCTTCGCATTGAGGGCGTTTATGGCCTTGACGTTGGCAAGACGTTTGACTGCGGTCAATGCTTTCGGTTTGATGAGGTGAAGAATAGCTTGCACGAAAAGGAATTTTCGGGCGTTGCGTTTGGTCGCTTCGTGTCCTTTGCTCAGGACGGCGACACGCTTTACATATACGGAAGCACGCTTTCTGACTATGAAAATATATGGAAGGGATTTCTTGATATCGAGCGTGATTATTCATTTATCGAGCGCGATATTCTTGAGAATATGCCGAGTGATGCGCTAAGGCGCGCTTGCGAATACGGCAGGGGAATAAGAATTTTAAGGCAGGATGCCTTTGAGTGCGTTATTTCCTTTATAATCTCACAGAATAATAATATTCCGAGAATTAAAAAGATAATAGAGGCGATTTCGCAAAAATGCGGTGAGCCGATTGAGCTCGGTGAGGAGATGAAAAATCATCTTTCGGGTTGCTCTTCGCTTTGCGCTTTTCCGAGCGTTGAGGCGATATACGCCTTGGGCGAGAGCGGACTTTATGATTTGAAAATGGGATTTAGAGCAAAATACGTTTTTGATGCGGTTAGCAAGATTCTTTCGGGCGAGCTTTCGCTATCGAGCGTTGCCGAAACCGATGATACCGAAAGAGCCATTGAAATGCTCTGCGCGGTAAAGGGAATAGGAGTAAAGGTTGCATCCTGCGCTTTGCTCTTTGGCTTTGCAAGACTTGATGCCTTTCCCGTGGACGTTTGGATAAAACGTGCGTTGGCAAAGCATTTTCCTGAGCGTGAGATAAGCTCAGGAAAGGATTTTGGCGCATACGCAGGTATTGCGCAACAGTATTTGTTTTATTACGAGAGATATAATGCTTGAAATTAACTATCTACCCCGTAGCTTT
>JAZLCC010000009.1:0-26249 GCA_045614065.1 Eubacteriales bacterium
CACAGCTTCCAAAGCTCAGAGGATGTCAGGCACACCTTAGCGTTATCGGCGCAAACGTGGACCGCGCAGTATTCCGCAAGCTTGGAATGAATCTTACCACCGAGCCGGTATATGCAACAAAAAAGCTTTATCATAAGTAAAATATAAAAAAGCTCGACGTTTTAGCGTCGAGCTTTTTTGATTATATGATTTTTAAAATATTCTCAATGTCGTTTCTTGGTGGCTTTGCGGGGTCGATCACTCTCTTGCCCACTGCGATAACCGCCATTATTGCCTCGTCGCTTGGAATGTCGAAGAGCTCAACAAGAGCCTTTTCGTTGCGAAGTCCCATTATAAGCGTATCATATCCGAGCTCACGAGCCTTAAGCAAAAGATTTTCATTTTGAAGACCCAAATCATATGCGCCCCAAGCATCACCGTTTGCATCTGCGGCTTGTCCCTCGCCATAGTATCCCGAAATCTTTGTTTTATACGTTGTAACTATATATGCAGAAGCATTCTGCGTTCTTACCGCATTAAACTCGGGGAGTGCGCTTCTTACGTTTGCAACGCCATCCTCGGTTATCGCCGCATAATATCTGCCGGTCTGCGAATTCTTCCAAGACGGTGCCTGCTGTGCGGCATATATCATTTTTTCGATATCCTCTTTGCTTATTTTTACGTTAGGCTGATAATCTCTTATGCTCCTGCGCTCCTCTAAAAGTACCGAAAATTCCATTACGCATCTATCTCCTTGCTTTCTTTTTTTATTCTTTTCTTCATTCTGCGAAGATCTCTGAGCATCTTAATGCTATCCTTAACTACATTAACGGTAGACTCTCTATGATTAACTATTTTAACAGGCATTTCAATTATCTTATATCCAAATTGACGTGCCCACAAAATGCTCTCAAAATCAAAAGCAAAGCCGTCAACCTTGCATCTTTCGAATATCTTTTTTACTGCATCTCCCTTATACGCCTTGCATCCGCACTGCGAATCCGAAAGATTAAAGCCACCTGCCATGCAAAGCACTCTTATATACGCCTTTGACATAAGCTTGCGGAGTCGAGTATATCCCTCGTAGCCATCCTTGGAGAGATTGCGCGAGCCTATGAGCATATTTGCGTCGGCATCCTTTAAAATGTCGTATGCTCTTTTTATAACGTCGGTGCCGTATGCAAGATCGGCATCGGTAAACATAACTATATCTCCGCTTGAAGCAAGCATTCCCGTTCTTACGGCACAGCCCTTACCGTGATTTTGCTCATAAGAAAGAACCCTTACACAAGGCAAGCCGAGCCTTGCGACGATATCGGCACTTCCGTCCCGTGAACCGTCGTCGGAAAATATAATCTCGTATGATTCAAAATTACTCTGCATATATTCACTTACCGTTCTTGCGGTGTCCGCAATAATACGGCTTTCGTTATACATTGGAATAATTAACGTTATCTTTGGGGTATCCATTTTTCACCTGTTTTAATTCTTTTTATATACCGAGAAAAGTATATCTATCTCGGTAGTAAGCTCCTCTATAAATTCAAGCTTTTTAGCATCGTTTTGCGAGGTTCGCCAATAGTACGGCGTCATTTCAAAGAGATTTTTTATATTCTCGTTACCCGAGATAGATATTTCATAAAAAAGCTCTTTTTCAGAGATCAAGGAAAGAGATTTCGGAAGGTCTGCGCGCACGTCGTTTTCATGAGTATTATCATAAATCGCATTCTTCAAGCCTAAAAGATGCTTTTTGCCCGCTTGAACTACGATGAGTATGCCGTTTTCCTTTAACACTCGCGAATATTCCTCTTCAACGCAGGGCGCAAATATATTTACGATAGCATCGCAAGAGGCATCAAAGAGCGGAAGCTCAAAAATGCTTGCAACCGCAAACATTACGTTATCGATTCCCTCTCGTTTAGCTCGCTTTGCGCCTGCCTCGACTGCAAACTTCGAGATATCAAAGCCCATCGTAAAATAACCGCTTTCTGCCACCTTCAAGGTATAATATCCCTCTCCGCATCCCGCATCAACAACCGATGCGCCTTTAGGAAGATACTCATCCAAAAGAGACGTAAGCATATCTCTTACAGGCGCATAATATCCCCCATCAAGAAAAGCGCTTCTTGCACGTACAGCGCTCTTGGTATCTCCGCCGCCGCATTGCTTTGGCGATGCCAAATTCACGTATCCCGATGAAGAAAGATCGTATGAATGTCTTTTTTCACCCGTGCAAAAAATCGTCTTTTGTGTCTCGTTATCAAGTTTTACTTCCGCGCCGCATATCGGGCATTTAAGACCTGCTTTATTAAATCGATTCATTAAAATTCTCCGTTTTTATCCTCAGGCATATCAACGAGATCAAGCTCAAAATAGAAGGTTGATCCTTCTTTGGGTTTACTCTCAACTCCATAGACAGCCTCGTGAACCTCAAGAACGTCCTTTGCAATAGAGAGTCCAAGGCCCGTGCCAACCGTCGCACGACGGTGCACCTTATCGACCTTGTAATATCTATCCCAAATGTGGGGTATATCCTCTTCTCTGATACCCTCGCCCGTGTCGATTACGCTTATTCTAACCTTGTTGTCAAGTATCTCCTGCAATACTCTTACGTATTTATCATTGCCTGTATAATTGATGGCGTTATTTATGAAATTATAAACAACCTGAAGTATCATATTTTTATCGGCTAAAACAAATACATCCTCTGAAAAGTCAAATTCTATCCTATATCCCTCTTGAAGCACAAGCTTCTCATAACGCACAAGGGTTGCTCTTATAACGTCGGTAAGGCAAAATATCCTCTTATCGGGCACTCTTGCTCCGGATTGTATCTTGGAAAGATCGAGCATTCCGTCTACAAGCTCGGCAAGTCTTGTTGTTTCGTCGATTATGATTTGGAAATTCTCGGGGGTATTCTCTCCCGGAATATCTCTCATAAGCTCGCTATATCCTCTTATCATAGTAAGCGGTGTGCGAAGATCGTGAGATATATTTGATATAAGCTCCTTTTGCAGATCATCGTTTTTGGAGAGCTCTGTTGCGGCATAGTTCAGCGTATCGGAAAGCTCACAGACCTCACGGTAGCTATCTCCCGAAAACTCGACCTTATAATTGCCTCTGCCGAGCTTCTTTGCCTCTTCGTTAATACGAACTATCGGCTTCGTTATCATTCTCGACATTATGATAACCATTATAACCGCAAAAATCATAAGCACTACGCTTGTAAAGACGACCTGCACGCGAATGGTTTGCATAAGCGCCGACATTGGAGCAAGCTTTGCGCGTTGAACAATAACAAGCTCGGAGCTCTCGCCTACACTTATAATGTCAACCTGTATTGCATTGGTATCTCTAAGCGAGGAATTTCTGTACGGAATGCCGTTGGGGCGTCCCAAGTTATCCTCTAATATCTTAAACTCCGAAAAACTGTTATTTTTAAAATAGTTTATCGAAAATACGGCTATATATCTTCCGCCATTTTCCTGCGCTTTTTGATAAAGCGTGTCAAACTGTCTTTGCAAAAATACCGCATAGGAATCGTGAGAACCCTCGGAGAAGATAACGGGATTGTCCTCAATCAAATTGTTGTTTTCAACACGGTATACCCATATATCTCCGTATATATCGGATGCTCGCTCGCTTACCGCCAAGCTAAGCTCGGAATTGGTATCACTCGCATTTTTTACAACCTCAACGGTCTCCCTAAGCTCGTTATACTTAACTCCTTGATAGAAGTATTTAAGCATTTGAATTTGAAAGACCCACATCGATATCGCAAATAGAATAATGAATGAAAAAATTATTCCAAACATTCTCCAGCTTATACCGATTCTCGCGGTCTTATGCTTTTTTTCGGAATGATTTTTATTGTTCATAACAATCTCCAAATCACTTTCCTTCAAAGCGATAGCCTACTCCGCGGAGAGTTACTATCATATCGGCGTATCTTCCGAGGCTCCTGCGCAAAAGCTTAATATGAGTATCAAGCGTACGCACATCGCCGTAAAAATCATAGCCCCAAACGTCGCTTATAAACTTCTCGCGCGAAATAGCGATATTGCGATTATTGATCATATAAAAGAGTAAATCATATTCCTTGGGGGAAAGATCAACCCTCTCTCCGTCTATGTAGACTATTCTTGCTGTGAAATCCACCTTGAATCTACCGTCGTCAAGTAAAACTATTCGGTGCTCGTTCTCAGGCTCACTCTTGCTATCTCCCCTACCCACTCTATTCATTATAGCAGCTATTCTCAACATAAGCTCATTAGGTGAAAAGGGCTTTACTACGTAGTCGTCAACGCCAAGCTCGAATCCGTTTATCTTATCATATTCCTCACCACGCGCCGAAAGCATTATTATCGGAATTTGAGAGGTCTTTCTAATTTCACGGCAAGCCGAAAAGCCATCAAGCTCAGGCATCATTATATCCATGATGATTATATCAAAGTGAGAGCTGCGACAAAGCTGTACCGCCTGCATTCCGTCAGCCGCTTCGGTAACGTCATAGCCTTTAAACTCGGCGCATTTTCTTATCATTGAACGTATTCTTGATTCATCGTCAACGACCAAAAGCTTATACATCGTATTCTCCTTTTAAAATAAAATCACTGTATGCGTATAAAAAGCGCCTCGGTAAGAGCCGAAGCGCTTTTTTCGGCGTATACATAGACATTATACACCATTTTGAAGATTTTTTCAATAAGAAATTTAATAAAACAACCAAAAACTATTTAATTATTACCTTAACGTTTACGGTAGAAGCGTTTCTTTTTACCAAAACGGTTATTTCATCACCCGATTTTGGCGTTCCTATGGCATTATAATAATCATCCGCAGAGGATATTTGTGTGTCGTTAACGGCTACTATTCTATCATATTTTTGGAATGAAGATCCACTGATTATCTCGGTGATATACAAGCCCGTGCTATGATTAAGCGTGCCGTACGTTACTCTCATTCCCATTGCATTATCCACAATAATTCTATTAAAGAAATCGTATGCGATGTTTATCGGTATAGCAAAGCCGAGTCCCTCTATTCCTGTTTTAGAGGTCTTTGCATTTACTATGCCTATGAGATTACCCATAGCGTCAAACAATCCGCCACCTGAGTTGCCCGGATTTATTGCCGCATTGTGTTGAAGAAGAACCATTTGAACGTTATCCACCGTAACGGTTCTGTCAAGCGCACTGATAATTCCATCGGTAACGGTTCCGCCAAGCGATCCCAAAGGATTACCTATAGCTATCACCTGTTGACCAACCGTAAGCTTACTGCTATTGCCGAGAGGCGCTACCGTAAAGGTCTCGTTTCGCTTTTTTTCTATTCTCAAAGCGGCAAGATCCTTTGAAGCATCGCTTCCCAAAATCTTTGCCTCGTATTCCTCACCGTTTGTTAAGCGAACGATTATTTCCTTTGCATTCTCGATAACGTGATGATTTGTAAGCAAGTATCCTGCGGAATCACTCTGTGTTATAATAACTCCGCTTCCCGCTCCGCTCGTTACGTACTGATTAAAAACGCTATCGTTAACGGCGCTTGAAGTTCTTATTTCAACAACGCTATCCCCTATCTTCTGCACGACCTCGGGAATAGACTGCGGAATATAATCGACGTCGGTATTCTGCGTAAGATCTATGCTTGGGGAGTTTTGAACAATTGTAAGCGTTTCACCGCCGATATCAACCTCTTTGTCCGAGCCGTGGCTTCTCACGTTTGAATATATTGAGGAAAGCATTACCAAAAGCATTGATATAACCACGGTTGCGGCAACTATAGCCACCACCAAGACAACCGAGTTTATCGGCTTTTTCATTGGCGGTTCTCCATTTGGCATATTTGCGCCGCTTGAGGCGTATGGCGAATACGGAGTGTTATAGCTATTTGCGTTTTGTTGATCTGCATTATAATTAAATTCGTTATTCGAATTACTGTTATTTTGATTTCTGCTATCTTCCTGCATTCTCTCATCTCCTTTGCATTCGATATATTTTATTATAATATTTATTTGTTACAATACTATTAAGACGGCAAATATTTTCTTTAAAAAAATACGACAAAAAACGATATTTTTTATTGCCCTATATATTTATTTATGATATAATAATATATATAATAACGCTTAACCTAACGGGGGGATATATGATACGCTTTATATACGGTGATCACGGAAACAAGAAGACCCAACGCATCCTCGAAATGATAAAAAACGATACTCAAAATAAAATACACACCTTTCTCATAGTCCCCGATCAAGAGGCCCTTCAGTATGAGCGTATTACGCTATCCCAGCTTAATGCCTCCTGTCAGCTTAATCTTGAGATTCTCGGTTTCTCACGTCTTTACAACAGAGTTTGCCGTGAATACGGTGATATATGCTATTCCTACGTAACAAAGCCTATACGCTATCTTCTTATGTGGAAAACGCTTCGTGAGCTTCGCTCGGCGCTTGACACGCTCTCTATCGACAACAAGAAGGATATAGCGCTTGAGGATATTCTTATATCCTCGATAAACGAGCTTAAAATCAATGGAATATCGGCAAGCGATCTTGAAAATGCCGCAATCGGCATTAAAGAGAAATCTCCCGAGCTTTCCTCAAAGATAAGCGATATTGCGGCTATATACGAACATTTCGACCTTTTGATAAGCGAGAAATACAGCGATTCGGCAGATGATCTTTCAAGACTCCGCGATAAGCTGGACAAGCATGCATTTTTTAGAGGATGCAACGTTTATATCGATTCCTTTACCTCCTTCACACCTATTCAGCACCAAATACTTGATAAAATATTCAAGGGCGCACAAAACACCACGGTAACCATCCCTGCCACAAAAGATTTTCTCGATGCTATCGATGCAAAGAGCATAGTTGCATCGGAGCGCCGTATGCTACGCTCGGCAAAAGAGATATGCGAGCCCGAAATTGAAATTATCAACTCCGACGCATCAGTTGAGAATGACCCAATCCAATATCTTGCAAAAAACATATGGAATATCGGTGATGATTCGAAGAGCTCTGCTCCATTAGCCGATGGCAAAATACTACTTGAATCCTGCGATACGCCTTACTCTGAGGCAGAAGCTGTAAGCGCTCACATTCGTGCGCTTCTCGCAAAGGGCGAGCGTTGCCGTGATATCGTTATTATTGCAAGAAATGCCGATAATTACCGTGGAATTATCGATCAATCCTTAAAGAAAAGCAACATCCCCTTTTATTTTGCCGAAAGCTATGACGTATATTCAACAGCGGCGGTAAAATTTATTATAAGCGCTCTTCGCATAAAGCTTTATAATTGGCAAAAGAACGACGTTATAGCCTTTATAAAGACCGGACTTTGCAACGTAAAGCCCTCGGATGCAAATCTTTTTGAGGAATACGTTAGCACTTGGAATATACGCGGAGCACAATTTTGTGAGGGGCCTTGGACTATGAGCGCCGACGGCTTTTCTCGCCCAACCGAGCGAGGAGCGGAGATTCTTGCCGCAGCCAACCGCGTGCGAGAAAGCATTGTTCCCTCTCTTGAAAAATTCTTTATTCTTCTTGATGCATCGTCAAGCATTGACGGCAAATGCCGAGCAATATATGACTTTATTCGTGAGCTTTCACTTGAGGAAAAGCTTATCGAACTTGCAAGAAAGCACACGTCGCACGGAGATCTTAAATCTGCCCAAGAGACCGCACGACTTTACGGAATAATCATAAATTCGCTTGCGGATATTGGCACAGCGCTCTGCGGTGAGCGTGCTACCGACGACGAGCTTATTTCGATTCTCAAATCGGTATTTGACAAGACCGCGATCAATACCATTCCCACGTCCATAGACGAGGTAACCATAGGCTCTGCGAATATGCTTCGCACGTCAAGCCCAAAATACGCCTTTGTTTTAGGTCTTTGCGAGGGGAAATTCCCCGCAAAGGTAAAGGAAGACGGCATCTTCTCGGAATCCGACAAGGCAATTATGTCGGAGCTTGATATCGTATTTGATACGAACACCGAAAGCCGTTCATCCGATGAGCTTATGTACGTTAAACGCAGTCTTTGCGCACCTACCGAAAGATTATACGCATTTACACACAAGGCGGAGATAAACGGAACCGCTTGCTTTAAATCGCTTGCATTTACCCGTATTGAGGCTTTGTTCTCGCTCTCCGCTCACGAATATTCCGAATCGGATTTTGACTATCTCTGCCCTGCGCCGAAAAATGCGGCAATGAGCTTGCGCGCAATAGGAAAAGGCGAGGCGGAAAAAAGAAACACACTTTGCAAGGCACTTGAGCCTTACATAAGCGGAATAAAGGCTCACTCAAGCGCAAGCATTAAGACCACAGAGTGCTTTACGAACGAAAACATTCTAAAAACCCCCGGCAAGAAGACCACCTTTAACGCAACCTCGTTTGAGACCTACGTTAAATGTCCCTTTAACTATTTTTGCCGTTATTCTCTCGCTTTAAGAGAGAAAACCACGTCGAGCTTTGAAATGAACAATATAGGCTCGTTTATTCACGAGGTTCTCGAGCACATAATAAAGCAGCTCGTTTACCGTGATAAAACCGCAGAGCCACCGACGGATGAGGAAATAATAAGGCTTACCGATATTACAGTTACGAATTACTTAAATTCGGTCTGCCCGCCTAATCTCTTGCTTTCAAAGCGCCTTATGCATCTTTATTCAAGGCTCAAAAAGCTCTCTATTCTTTTGGCTCGCAGTATAATAACTGAATTTAGCGACAGTGATTTTTATCCCGCCGCATTTGAGCTTTATCTCAACGGAAGCAACGGCACGCCTGCACCTCTCAGCTTCACGCTTAAAAGCGGAGCTACGGTTAGCATATCGGGTATCGTTGACCGTGTTGACCTATATAAAAAGGATTCCACAGTTTACGTTCGAATAGTTGACTACAAGACGGGTGCTAAGGAATTTGACCTTGCGGATCTCGAAAAAGGACTTAATACGCAGATGCTTCTCTACCTCTATACAATATGCCGCAATGGCAAAGCGTTTATAGAGGCGACCGACGGATCTGCCGCAGACAAGATACTGCCTGCGGGAATATTATATCTTTCTTCAAGCGTAACCACCGTAACTCCTACCAACTATCAATCGGTTGAGGAAACCGAAAAGAAGATAGAGAGCTCGCTTGCAAGATCAGGAATATTGCTTGACGATAAAGAAATACTTACCGCAATGAGCAATAGCAATAATGCAAAATTGATTTTGGGCACAAAGCGATCAAAGGTTTACGCATCCAACGAGGAATTTAACAAGATATACGATGATCTTGAAAAAACGATAATCAAAATATCGGAAAATCTTGAAAAAGGCGTTATAAGCGCAAAGCCTATCAACACTAAAAATTCGCCTTGCGAATACTGTACGTCAAAGCCTATCTGCCGAAACGTGCAAAAATAAAGCGGAAAGGAGAAAAATATGTCAGAAAAAAAGAAATTCAGTTGGACTCCCCAACAGGATACGGCAATCAATGAAAGAAACAAAACTCTTTTGGTAAGTGCCGCGGCAGGCTCGGGTAAAACGGCAACGCTTACCGAGCGAATAATCCGTCGCATAACAATTGACGGCGCCGATATCTCGAATATGCTTATAGTTACCTTTACGCGCGCTTCCGCATCAGACCTTCGCACAAAAATTTTTAAGGCTATTAGCGATGCGCTTGCAATAGCTCCCGACAAGGAATCTATAACAAAGCTCTCCTCGCAGCTAACAAAGCTTAACAATGCAAAGATCTGCACTATAGACTCCTTTTGCTATGATCTTATAAAAGAGCATTTTTCCGATGCCGAGGTTTCCCCCACCTTTAGAATTATTGACGATAGCGAATATGCTCTTATAGCAAAGCGCATTATGAACGACGTTATCGATGAATTTTACGAGAATGAAGATAGCTTCCCTATCTTCACCGAGTGCTTTGCATCGGTTCGTGCGCAAAACTCGCTTTGCGACGTATTTTTATCTATACATTCTGCCCTCGCTACAACAACGGAAGGCATAGAATTCCTTAAAAATTGCGCCGAGCAAACCTTGGAAAATTCCAAAAAGGATCTTATGCATACCGCCTACGGCGAGCTCTTTAGAGCCGAGGCAAAAACCTTGTTTGAATATTGCGTTAATGCCCTTGATTACGCAGTTTCCGAGGCTGAAAGAGATGCTTTTATACAGTCAAAATACGGAGATATGCTAAGCTCAGATCTTGCATTTCACCAAAGCATTTTGCTAATGCTCAAGGACGAAAGCACAACCTTCTTTGATATAAAGGACGCCCTTGATAGCTTTAAGCCAATGAGGATGGGCATTATTAGGGCAAACGACGTAACCGAAAAATCCTTAGAGCTCAAAAATCTTCGTGATGCCGTTAAGGAAAAACGTAAGGACTTTCACTCAAAATATTTCGAAAGCTCCAAGGAAACCATTGAGCGCGCTATGCTTGAGAGCGCAAGCCACACCTTGATGCTTTACAAATTGCTCAAGGCATTTGAGACAAAGATGAACGAGCAGAAAAAGCGCCTTGATTTTCTCACCTTTAAGGATATAAGCAGAAAAGCATATTCTCTGCTTATGAAAAACGGCGAGCCCACCGAGACTGCAAAAAAGCTTGCGCTCGAATTCAGTGATATATATATCGACGAATATCAGGACGTAGACCCGCTTCAAGACGCTATATTTAAATCAATATCCACGCCAACCAACAGATTTATGGTTGGTGATATAAAGCAGAGTATTTATAAATTCCGTGGAGCCGAGCCAACGCTCTTCTCCTCGCTGCGTAACGGTTTTCCGAAGATATCAAGCTCCGCGGGCTCTGATTCGGCTACGATATTTATGTCAAACAATTTCCGTTGTGATGATGGCGTTATAGCCTTTACAAATCTCGTATGCGGAAATATATTCAGAACTGCGGGCGGTTGCGTAAGCTACGAGGACGGCGACGATCTCGTTTACACAAAGAATGAAGTAACAGATAAATTTCTTCACGAAAAGGTAAAGGTTCGAGTAATCTCGATTCCAAGTGCATCAAAGAAGAAACCCGAAAGCCTCGATGAAAACGCAAACGAGGCCAAGGAAAATGAAATAGAAATCCCCGATTACTCGCTTGACGAGTGGGAGAGCGAATATATTGCGGATGAGATAAAATATCTCATTGAAAACGAAGAAAAGGCAAGCAATGCAGAAACAAAGCCTGCCGATAAAAAAATCCGCCCCGGAGATATTGCCGTGCTCTTTAGAAACAAGCGCATGAGCATATATCTTTCCTCTGCTCTTCGCCGCAGAGGAATTAAAACCGCAGAAGCGGACTCAACGCAGTATTTTGAGAACGATGACGTACTCTTGATGCTTTGTGTTTTAAACACCATCGATAATCCCGAGCGAGATATATACACCGCAGGCACTCTGCGCTCACCTTTATTTGACTTTACCGCAGACGATCTTTTGGTGATACGAAGAAGCTACGGAGAGCCCTGCTCGCTTTACGGCGGTGTGCTTGCTTATATGCAAAGCAACGCTGATCCTCTTGCAAAAAAATGCAGAGATTTTTACGATACCTTGATTTATTGGCAGGAAAGCGCATCATCGCTTTCGATAGACCGTTTCTTGCTTCTCCTCTTTAACACCGAAAAATTCATTGCCTCGGGCATTCTCTCCTCACAAACCGATAACGGTGAGGGCGGAAACGTTCTCTTGCTTTACGATTATGCAAGAAGCTTTCAGGGTAACGGATTCAAGGGGCTTTATGAATTTATAGAATACGTAAACTCGCTTATTAAAGAAGGTCAAAGCTTTGCCTCTGCAAGCAAGCGTGGAGATGACGACCGTGTTTCGCTTATGACGATACACAAATCAAAGGGACTTGAATTTCCCGTTTGTTTCCTTGCCTCAGCAGGCAAAAGCTTTAGTACACAGGATTCAAGAAAATCTCTCTCGCTTTGCTATCCTTACGGAATTGCTATGGAGTTTGCCGACGAAAGCGGTTTTGCAAAAGTAAAAACACCTATGCACGATCTTTTGAATGCAAAAATCTACAAGGAAGGCGTTGAGGAAGAAATACGTGTGCTCTACGTCGCCCTCACAAGAGCAAGAGAGCGCTTGTACGTTGTTGGCACCGCAAGAGAAACCGAGGATGAGCTTAACGCTAAAGCCTTTTATGATTCAAAATTTATCAACGAATACACCGTATTTAACGAGTGCACGACCTATATGGATTGGATATTGCTTTCTCTTTACGGAAAGGAGCATAATTTTGTTGATCTTAAATTCCTTACTCCTGCAGATATCACCTTGGCAATAGAAGAGCACGAAAAAGCATCGGCAATACACACCATTAATGAAGAGCTCTACGAAAAGCTCTCGAAATCCTTTGCCTTCGAATATCAGTATTCCGAGCTTGCAAAGGTTCCCTCGAAGCTTTCGGTATCACGTCTCTACCCCGACGTGCTCGACGAGAACGATACGAGCTTTGAGCTCTTTCTTGAAAAAAATGCAGAAATTCCCGAATTTTTCGCCGATAAAACAAAAGAGCCAACCGCCGCAGAGCGTGGAACGGCTACGCACCTCTTCTTGCAATTCTGCAATTTTGAGAATTTGGCAATACACGGCGTGAGAGACGAGATAACTCGACTTTGCGAGCAAAGGTATCTCCCTGAATCGGCTAAGGATATGATATACTCAGACGAACTTGAAAGGTTTTTAGACAGTGAGCTTATAAATGAGATACTCTCGGCTAAACGCATAATCCGTGAGCAACGCTTTAACGTATCCTTCCCAAGCGAGAGATTCACAAAAAATCCCGCACTCATCGAGAAAATGAACGGTGAATCACTTGCGGTTCAAGGCGTTATCGACCTTATACTCATCACTCGCGATGATAAAATAAAGCTCTATGATTACAAGACAGACCGTCTTACGTCGAATGAGCTTGAAAGCTATGAGTCCGCAAAGAAAAAGCTTACCGAAAAGCACGCCCAACAGCTCTCCTACTACGCCATGGCATGTAAGGAAATGTTTGGAAGGCTATGCGACAGTGTGCAGATATATTCTACGCACTCGGCAAAGCTCTATGATATAGAAGTTGCGGATATTAACGAAATAATCTGACACAAAACACCGCTTTACTATCGGGTTACGATAATAAAGCGGTGTTTATTTCTTTTTGTTATTTCTTTTTAACTGCGAGGGCGCACCAGCCGTTTTCGTCGATTCGTTCAACGATTTCAAATCCGTGCTCCTCGAATGCGTTTATAACGTCCTCGCTACGCTCGACTATTATTCCCGATGCCAAAATTACCGAGCTTTCATTCATAAGCTCGCCTACGTCGGGCATCATTCGAATAATAATATCCGCTACTATATTTGCGCATATAACGTCATACGGCTCGCTTTTATCTACCTGTCTTAAAAGATCGGAGACCTCACACGTTACGTTTTTGAGTCCGCTATCCTTGATATTCTCGTTAGCAACCTTTACAGCTACAGGGTCGATATCATACGCCTTACATTCCTTTGCGCCGAGCTTTGATGCACAAATTGCAAGAATTCCGCTACCCGTGCCAACGTCGGCAACTCGCATTCCGTTCTTTATATAGCGCTCAAGCAAACGAATAACGAGTCTCGTTGTTTCGTGAGTACCCGTGCCGAATGCCATTCCCGGATCCATTCTAACGATTATCTCGCCCTCGGATTGCTCATATTTTTCCCATGCGGGAACGATCACTATCTTCTCTCCTATCTTTATCGGCTTATAGTATTCCTTCCAAGAATTTGCCCAATCCTCTTCATTTACACCGCTTACCGTTATAGTTGCATCGATAGCAAGCTCCGCAAAGCGTGAACGCAAGAATGAAAGCGTGTCAGAAACTCCGCTATCTGCCGAAAGATAGACCAAAACCGATGCTACCGTCTTATCGGCATTAAGTATTGCTTCATCTATAAGATCGCCGTAGCAGGTCTTAAGATCTATATCGCTGTAATCCTCGATTTGAAGATAGTTGGAAACCATATTCATAACCGCAACCGTATCGTCAAGCTGTGTGAGCTTAACCGTTACCTTAATCTGCGTCCATTCGTTTTCGGTTCCCCAATCCTCGCACGCGTAATCCTTATCTAACATTATCTATTATCCTCTTTTATCTTTTGTCCTTATCAAAAAGCTTCTTGAAAAAGCTTTTCTTTTTATTGTAAACGGTATCACCGCAAGCCTCTGCAAAATTGCGCATAGCAGTCTTTTGCTTTTCGTTAAGTCCCTTAGGTATTTCTACCAACACCGAGAAAATAAGATCTCCTCTGCGATTTTGACTGTTTACGTAAGGAATTCCCTTTTGCTTTAAGGTGAATTTTGTTCCATTCTGCGTTCCCTCGGGGATTACAAATTTTTGATTACCCTCAAGCGTCGGAACGTCGATTTCCGCTCCAAGCACTGCATCGGAAACGGTTATCGGAACCTCACAATAGATATTAACTCCATCACGCTCAAAATAAGAATGCTTCTTTACCAAAACTTGAATGATAAGATCTCCTGCAGGGCCGCCGTTTCTTCCGTCGCATCCCTGCGAACGGAGAGCAATTCTCTCGCCATCGTCAATTCCTGCGGGAATATTTACCGAAAGGGTTTTGCTCACCTTAACCTGACCCGTTGTGCGACAATTGCTACACGGCTTTTTAATGATCTTTCCCGTTCCGCGACAAGCATCGCAGGTGGTGGTTGTTTGGAAAGCCATACCGCCAATCCTCTGCGTTACGCGCTTCTGACCGTTTCCGTTACAAGAACGGCAGGTCTCAACGGTAGAATCCTTTGCGGCGCCGCTTCCGCCACAC
Source organism: Eubacteriales bacterium (assembly GCA_045614065.1). Lineage (GTDB taxonomy): Bacteria > Bacillota > Clostridia > Oscillospirales > CAG-272 > HGM12713. Next base: position 14,812 of record JAZLCC010000009.1, read on the forward strand.
TCGGGACATTTTTGGATGCGCTGGAAGGTTATATCCTTTTTAACGCCGAAGGCCGCTTCCACAAAGGTTATGGTTACGCGAGCCATAACGTCCTCGCCGCGCGTAGGCGCGTTTCTATTTTGTCTTGACGAGCCGCCAAAGCCACCAAATCCGCCGCCGAAAATGCTACCAAATATATCTCCAAGGTCTCCGAAATCGGCTCCAAAGCCACCGTAGCCTCCCTGTCCGCCCTGCTCAAACGCCGCATGGCCGAATCTATCATATTGCGACTTCTTATCGGCATCCGAGAGCACTGCGTACGCCTCGTTGACTTCCTTAAATTTAGCCTCTGCCTCAGCATTTCCCGGGTTCATATCAGGGTGATACTTTTTTGCCATCGTACGGTAGGCTTTTTTTATCTCCGCCTCGCTTGCTCCCTTTGAAAGTCCCAAGACCTCATAATAATCTCTTTTATCCGCCATAAATTCCTCTAAATCTACTTACTTAAAACGACCTTTAGGGTTCCCGAATTTTCATTAAATTCGGGAACCCCTTTTATTGATTTTAGCCGTTAGTCTTATCCTCGTAATCAGCGTTGTAGTAAGTGCCGTCGCCACCGTTGTTGCCTGCGTCAAAGCCTGCATCGCCCTGTGCGCCCGCATTTGCTCCGCTTGCTGCATAAAGCTTTTCAGAAAGTGCGTAGAACGCCTTTTCAAGAGCCTCGCTCTTTGCCTTGATATCATCGAGATTGCCTCCCGAAATTGCCGTCTTGAGCTCCTCAAGAGCTGCATTTACGGGTGCCTTATCGCTATCAGCGAGCTTATCACCAAGCTCATTCAAGGTCTTCTCGGTCTGGAACACGAGCGAATCCGCACGGTTCTTTATGTCAACAGCTTCCTTCTGCTTCTTATCATCCTCTGCAAATCTCTCTGCATCCTTGATAGCCTTATCGATATCAGCCTGCGACATATTGGTCGAAGAGGTGATGGTAATGTGCTGCTCCTTACCTGTGCCGAGGTCCTTTGCAGTTACGTTTACGATACCGTTTGCATCGATATCAAAGGTTACCTCGATCTGAGGAACTCCGCGAGGAGCTGCGGGAATACCGTCGAGGTGGAACTTACCGAGTGTTGTGTTGTAAGCCGCCATCTCACGCTCACCCTGAAGAACGTGAATTTCAACCGAGGTCTGACCGTCTGCCGCGGTGGAATATACCTGACTCTTCTTTACGGGAATAGTGGTATTTCTATCGATTATCTTATTGAATACTCCGCCGAGGGTCTCGATACCGAGAGAAAGAGGAGTTACGTCGAGCAAGAGAAGGTCCTTAACGTCGCCGCCAAGTACACCGCCCTGAATTGCAGCTCCGAGAGCTACGCACTCATCGGGGTTAATTCCCTTGAAGGGCTCCTTGCCAAGATTCTTCTTTACTGCCTCCTGAACTGCGGGGATTCTTGTTGAACCACCTACGAGGAGTATCTTATCTACCTGAGATGCGCTAACACCTGCATCCGAGAGAACCTGACGAGTAGGAGCCATAGTTGCCTCTACGAGGTCTGCGGTAATCTTCTCGAACTCTGCTCTTGTAAGAGTTGCATCGAAGTGGAGAGGTCCGCTTGCGGTTGCGGTTATAAAGGGGAGATTGATGTTTGTGCTCGACATACCGGAAAGCTCGATTTTTGCCTTCTCTGCAGCTTCCTTAAGTCTCTGCATAACCATCTTATCGTTACGAAGATCAACGCCGTTTTCAGCCTTGAACTTATCTGCCATCCAATTGATGATTCTGTCATCAAAATCATCACCGCCGAGACGGTTGTTACCTGCGGTTGCGAGAACCTCAAATACGCCGTCGGAAATCTCAAGCAAGGATACGTCGAAGGTACCGCCACCAAGGTCGAATACCATGATCTTCTGATCGTTTTCCTTATCCATACCGTAAGCGAGAGCAGCTGCAGTGGGCTCGTTGATTATACGAAGAACCTCAAGTCCTGCAATCTTACCTGCGTCCTTGGTTGCCTGTCTCTGAGCATCGGAGAAGTATGCGGGAACAGTGATTACCGCCTGCGATACGGTAGTTCCAAGATATGCTTCTGCATCGGCCTTAAGCTTCTGAAGAATCATTGCGGAAATCTCCTGAGGAGCGTAGTTCTTACCGTCGATAACGGTCTTGTACGCAGTACCCATCTCTCTCTTTATACTGATTACTGTTCTATCGGGGTTAGTGATAGCCTGACGCTTTGCAACCTGACCTACCATTCTCTCGCCCGTCTTTGAAAATGCTACTACTGAAGGAGTTGTTCTTGCGCCTTCGGGATTAGGAATAACGATAGGCTCGCCGCCCTCAAATACCGCTACACAAGAGTTTGTAGTACCCAAATCTATACCAATGATCTTTCCCATAATAAAATTCCTCCTTATTTATGGTTATATTTTTAATTTTTATTTTTTCGAATTTAATATTTTAGTTAGCAACCTTTACCATAGAGAATCGAAGGACCTTATCGCCCTTAACGTATCCCTTCATAAAGACCTCAACTATCTCGTTCTCACCGAACGAATCATCGTCAACGTGCATTACCGCGTTGTGGAAATTAGGATCGAAGGGTTTTCCAAGCGCCTCGATCTCGTAAACTCCCATTTTGTTAAGAGCCTCAACACAGCTCTTAACCGTAAGCTCAATTCCCTTTGCCATCGGCGAATCGGGATCGTCGCCTATATACTGTGTGGCACGCTCCAGATTGTCGATTATCGGCAATATCTGCGTTACCGCATCGCTATACGCATCGGTATAAACTCCCTCGCGCTCTTTTGCGGAGCGTCTGCGAAAATTATCGTACTCGGCGTAAAGGCGCATATATTTATCCTGCTCTGCAAGGAGATCTGCCTTGGTTTTTTCGAGCTCGGCCTCAAGCTTCTTAAGCTTTTTCTTATCCTTAAACTTAAGAGGCGCACCGTCATCTTCCTTAGGCTCTTCCTTGGGTTCGGCATCCTTTACCGTATCATCGGTGTCTACCGTTTCTTCCTTGATCTCCTCTGCATCGTTGCAGGCTTGATCCTTCTTATTTTCCTCCATTTTAACCTCCGTAATTATTCTGCGTCGTTACTCATACCGTCGGTAAGAGCAAGCGCATCTTCATCTATTATGTTTGCAATGTTTTGACTTATATCACCAAGCGTTTTAAGAACCTGCTTGTAGTTCATTCTTCTCGGGCCTATAACGCCGATAACTCCAACGGTTTTACCGCTCTTGCGTATCGGAATATAAACAAGAGAGGAATTATCCATTTCCTTTACCGAGCTCTCCGAGCCGATAAGAACGTTTATATTATCACTCTCGCTTGAAGAAACGAGATTTAATATTTCATCCTGACTTTCGAGTGTGCCGAGAAGTCTTGAAAGCTCCTGCGTGTCGGAATACTCGGGATACTTTAAGAAATTACTTATTCCCGTAAGCGTCATTCCTCCGCCGTCAATCTCATTCATTACCTCGTAAATACATTTAACCGAAAGATTTACAAGGAATGCATCGTCGCCCATTTCGTCCTCAAGTCCCATTATAATAGGAAGAGTTATCATCTCTGCGCCAAGTCCGCAAATTCTCTCATTGAGAAGGTCGGCAAGCTTTTTAAGAGAAGCATCGGAAACAGGACGGTCAACCTTCACCTTCTTTGTCTTTACCGCTCCGCCCGAGGTTATCATTACCACAGCGAAATTATTGAGGTCTATTGAAACTATCTCGAACTTAAGCATTGTAACCGTGTTTGCCTTTGGCTTTATTGCAATGCCCGTATAATTCGTCATAGTTGAGGCGAGGCGAGATGCCATATCAAGAATTTGATCTATCTCGTCCATCTTAACGCGCAAAAGCTGATTTATCTGCGCCACCTCGTGAGTGGTTCTTGCATATTGCTCTACAAGACTATCAACGTAAAATCTATATCCCGCCTCACTTGGCACTCTACCTGCCGAAGTGTGAGGCTGAACGAGATATCCAAGCTCCTCGAGCTCTGCCATCTCATTACGTATCGTTGCCGACGAGCAAGAGAGCAAATTGCTTTGCACTATATACTTTGAGCCGACCGGCTCGCCGCCGTCTATATGAGCTTCAACGACTGCTTTAAGTATTAACTTTTTTCTTTCGCTTAACTCATTAACGTTCACAAAAGCCTCCTCGTTTTAGCACTCTCGTTTTTCAAGTGCTAACCTTATGTAATAAATATACTACTAAAAAACCTTTTTGTCAAGCGTTTTTTGAATTTTTTTATTAATTATTTGTAAACAGTGCTAATATTTTGCGTTTTTTTGCCATTTTTGCAAAAATATATGCCGAAATACGTCAAATAACGCTTTTCGGCATATCTTTTATTATATTTTTAGCAATTTATTTAGAGGTTATACGAATAAAATTAATAGATTTTACGTCGCCGCCCTCAAGTCCGAATTTAAGAATAAGTGAACCGCTCTCATACTCGATTTTAGTATCGGTCTTTGCATTAGGCTCGCCGTACGCCTTGATAACGTCCTCTGCGCTATCGCCTACGCATATTCCCTTTGGGGTTTCAACTATATCGTTTGAAAGAGTAATCTGGTCTATCTTTTCGCCACTGTCATTCTTTACGGTATAGATAACGAAATTATCATAAGTATATCTTGTTTGAAGTCCAAATCCGCCACAGTCGCCGAGAGATGCTGTATCGCTTGCAGCGCCGAGAGCCGCGAGCACCGAGGTTGCATCCTTGTCAAGCTCTATTTTGGTTCCCTTATAGGTTATGTAAAATTCAACCTTTCCGCTTGCCGCATCATCGTTATTATTATTCTCGGATGCGCATGCCGACATAAGAGTAATAGCACATGCAAGCGCAAGTATTACGGCAAATATTTTTGCTATCTTCTTCATTATTTATTTTCCTCCGTTTTTTCCATTGTTTCTTTCCTATTATAATAAGACTCTACGCGTGAGCTCCAAAGCGCTGAAAGCTCTGCATCGGTCTTTCTATTGGGTATCGAGCACTCGTCTGCAAGTATCTTTCCAAAATAGCGCGAGGTCTTCTCCGCTCCGTAAACGTTGAGGTGGAAGCCCTCATCGTAGGTATCAACGCTCCAATCTATTCCTATCTCGGCTTCGCTCTCGATAAGATTATAGTATTTCAAGCCCCTTGAGGAAGCAAAGCTTTCAACCTGCGCCTCATACTCATCGTACCAATAATAATTCCACGAGTTTGTAGGAGCCTTTACCAAAATAAGCTCTACGCCCTTTGACTTGCAAAGCTCGTTCATTTTATCAAGGTAATCGAGCGCAGTTTCAGAAAAATCGTAATCACGAAGCTCTCGCGGTGTTTCGGTCTGCTCGGGTCTTGGAACGATTCCCGTTTGCATAAGATATCCGCTATCCGACGCCTTCTCGGGTGATGTGAACCAATATTTAAAATCGTTTTCGTCAAGCTCGGTTATACGGCTATGATATCTCAAAAGAGGAAAGATATAATCAACCATACTTTCATCCTCTGTCATAGATGCGCTGATTCCCTTAAATTTTGAGCTCGACCATTTCATAGTATCAAAGGTCATACGATTAAACGCTTCGCTCTGCGGTGTTCCGTACTTTAAGGAATAGACGTTAAACACCACCGCCTTGGGCGTTTCGTATTTAAGAGTTTCCTCCAATATATAATACGATTGCCATATAAGCTGCTGCGCGCTTCCTCTGACGTACGAGGATATACCGTATTCCTCCCACAATATTGCGGGAACAAAGGTTTCATACACCTCGCAATCGCCAAGGAATATAACGTCGTTTCCGCTTGACTGCGAATAATATTCCTGCGTTAATCTGCCTTCGGGATTAGTTATGTATTTAGGCGCTAAAAGCGCTGAAAAAAGCGTAAGCAATATTGCCGTTAAAAGCACGGCGCAAACGCTTATAATAATCTTCTTTTTCATTTATACCCTTTATCCAAAAAGCCTTTATTTTGTTTTAGAACTGATTATAGATAAACTGTGATGCGTCATATCCCATTCCGTAAGCGCCGAAAAGCAATATCACGATAAGCATTGCGCAAGCAAGCGTCCAAGAAAGCGCCGTTTTGCCAACGAGCGCCTCACGAAGATCTCGCTTTTGCGAAAGCTTGGAGATGGCAAAGACTATTAAAACGGCTACTGCGATTATAATATAATCGACAAGCTTTAATCCAAGTGAGGATATTCCGCCGTTAAAGAGCTCGCTCCAATTGAATTTGGTGAACATACTTCCCCACATTCCAAAGGTTACTCCAACATTTCGATAGCAGTCGAGCGAACGGATAAGTCCCATAAGCAAGAAGGTTCTCGTTGCCTCAAAGCAATGATACGGATAGGATGCAACAAGCTTCGGAAACTTATTTCTGAACATTCTGTAAAGAGGCTCAAGCTCCTGCGAAACAAGAATTACAAGGCAGTTAAGCAATCCCCACACGATAAAGTTCCATGCGGCGCCGTGCCATACACCGGTTAAAAACCACGTTACGATAGTTGCCGTATAAACGGGAACACGCTTTCCAAGCCCCTTCATAAACTTATTGTTCTTGCTTCTTATATTTTTAGAAAGCTTTAAAAGAGGCTTTGTTACCGAAAGCGGAAGGAAGATATAGTCGTTAAACCAGCTTCCCATAGTCATATGCCAACGGTTCCAATATTCCTTTGTGGTTCTTGAGGAGAACGGTCTATTAAAGTTCTCGGCAAGCTTCATTCCGAGAGCCTCGGCAATACCTATCGTTATATCGATACCGCCCGTGAAATCTGCGTATATCTGTATCGAATAGAATATTATAAGTAAAAATACGTATGCGCCGTCATATTGCGTGTCGGTTGCGATAAGAGGCTTTATTGCTACCATAATTCTATCCGCGATAACAAGCTTCTTAAAGAATCCCCACAGTATTCTCTGCAATCCGAATTTCAAGCTTTTGCCGTTGAATTTATGCGGCGCGTAAAGCTGGCTTGCAAGGTCGGAATGTCTTGATATCGGTCCTTGAACAAGCTGCGGAAAGAAAGAAACGAAAAGCGCAAATTTTGCAATATTACTCTCGGCATAGGTCTTTCCTCTATAAACGTCAACAAGATAACCGACGCTTTGAAAGATGAAGAAGGAAATTCCCATCGGCAATATAAATTTGGGAATGCCCACGCTACCCGCACCGAAAAGCGCAAGGATCGAATTCACGTTTGTGAGCACAAATGCGGTATATTTAATTACCGCAAGTATTCCAAGATTTATTACAAGGCCCAAAACAAGCACTAAAAGTCTGCGATTTTTCTGCTTTGCTCTAAAACTCTTCCTCTCGTCCTTCGACCATATTAATCGGTTTTCTTCAACTGCGATATCCTCGCGGCTTTTCATTTTTGCGATAACACGCGCAATTACGTAGCAGGAAACCGTTACCGATATGATAAAGGCAAAATTCCAAAGCCCCGAGAATGCATAGAAAATATAGCTTGCCGCAAGCAAAACAGTCCACTGCCATTTAGACGGGCAAATATAATATACAAGGAATATTGCCGCCAAAAAGGCAATAAATCCGTAAGACGTAAAAAGCATTATTCTTCGTCTATTTTAGTAATAAGCGCCATAAGCGCCTCTGCGGAATTAAAGTTCTCGGGAACTATTTCCTCTGCAGGAATGGTTACGTCGAACTCCGCATATATCTCTGTTACGAGAGAAACTATATCAAGCGAATCAAGAATACCATCGTCGATAAGAGAATCGTTATTTTCAAAATCGATTTCGGGATGAAGCTCGTTTAAAATCTTAAGCAATTTTTCCATTGTTTTTCTCCTAAATTCAATATTTAAAGTTTAATTATCGTTTTTTTCAGCTCTCTCTCTGAGTCCTTTACGGTCTATCTTGCCGTTGGGTGTGAGAGGCATTACCGCAAGGCTTGTGAGCTCTGCGGGTAGCATATATCTCGGCAAAAGCGTGCTAAGGTGCATAAGGAGCGTCTTTGACTCGATATTTCCCACGTAGTACAAAACTATTCGCTTTACGTTATTATCATAAACACAACAAGCCATTCTTGCGTCGGCGTGCTTTAATGCCGCCGCCTCTATCTCGCCAAGCTCGATGCGATGACCCATATGCTTGATTTGCGAATCCTTTCGGCATATAAACACAAGCTCTCCTCGCTCGTTAAGCTTGCCTATATCACCAGTTCTGTATATAAGCTCGCCGTATGCCGTATTTAAGGGATTTTGAGTGAACACTGCGGCGGTCTTTTCGGGATCGTTGTAATATCCCATTGTAAGACAGGTTCCGCGAATGCATATCTCGCCCTCTTCTGCCGCCTCGTTCTTATCATTGAGAAGAATTATATCGGTATTATCAAACGGGCGTCCTATCGGTATAGGCTCGTCCGCCAAAAGCTCTCTATCCGCTTTCCAATAGCAGGACATACCCGTTGCCTCGGTAGGGCCGTAAAGATTGAAAAATCTTGCGTTTGGCAAAGCCGCTCTCCAAAGATCGTATTGCTTACGAGGGAAAAGCTCGCTTCCGAAGCAGACCGTGGTAAGATATTTCGGCGTATGATTTTCAAGCGCGCCAAGCGAAGATATCTGCACAAGCGCAGAAACCACCCAACACACGGTATTTATCTTATGCTCGTCAAGATACTCGATAAGCTTTATCGGGAACGAGAACAGCATCTTGGGCACAAAATAGGTTGTTGCGCCAAGCTTTATCGTTGGCATTATCTCCTTAAGAGGCGCATCAAAGTAGAGAGGCGTTTGATTTGCAAAGACTGTATCCTCGCTAAATTCAAGCGCATCGCAAAGCGTCTCGGTGTAGTCTATTACCGAACGGTGGCAAGCAACCACGCCCTTAGGAGTTCCCGTTGAACCGGAGGTAAACGCAACGTAGATTGCGTCGGTACTGCTCTGCTTTACTCTTATTGCGCTTAATGCATCGGTGTTTTCGGGATGCGATGCAATATCGTCATAGAGATATACGTTGTCTACCCCGAGAGATGATGCAGCCTTATAATTTTTGGCATCGCATATAATTGCTCTCGGCGAAAGCTTTTCGAATATAGCAAGGATTCTTGCCGCGGGCATCTTCTCGTCGATGCAAGCGTAAAAGCATCCTGCATAGACAACACCCCAAAACGCCGCAAGGGTGTTTGGGTGCTTGTCCATAATTATAGCTATCGGTTCCTTATAATATCCGTTATCGCAAAGGAAGCTTCCCACCGAGCGAGAGCGATTATATACCTCGCTAAAGGTAAGCCCTTCCTTGCCGTTTGAAAAAGCAAGCTTATCCTTATGAGTTAACGCTGTTTTTTCAAGATACTCAAGAATATTCTTTTGCATTTTTGTTTTAACTCTCCGTAGTTATCAGTTGAGCTTTGTCTTTGAAATTGCAGGAAGCGCATTGATTCCGCCTGCGCTTGAGAAGTCAAGATAAGCTGCAGATTTTGTCATAAGATAGAAATCGGTTGCGCCCTTTGATGTCTTGTGAGTATTCAGGGTCTCCTGCGTGATAAGACAAGCAGAATTCGAGCCGTCGCCAAAGCTTCCCGCAAGACGGGTTGCATCGTAATAATACCACTCATCCTGACCGTCCTCGCCGATGTTTACGATAGACCAATAGTGAGTTCCCTCGAGTGTAGAGTTGGGCGAGCGCATAATTCCTATATTCTCGATATCGTAATATTCAAAGAATGCCTTTGAGAGAGAGTAGTAGGAATAGCAATCTCCGGTTTCGTCGTTTATGGTTCTTACAGCCTCTTCTATCCAGTCGCTCTTCCACTTGCTGCGGTCGATGTTGGGAATATTAGAATCGTCTGCGTATCTAAAGAGGTTGTGAACGTAATCGAATATCTTCTCAACCTTTTTCTGCTTGCTCATACCGTCGGTAATGCCTATTTCCTTGACCTTAACTGCGATCATCTCCATAAGCTTGTCCTCGGAATACTCCTTGCTCTTAACAACGTATGTAAGCGAGAATACCTGACTCTTATTTCCCGACTTATCTCTTGCCTGATAAAGAACGGTGTAGCTTCCCTCTTGGTTAATGTTAACTCTTGAAGAGTTGATTGCAAGCTCGGGCTCCTCGTCCTTATCATCGCTAACGGTTACGTACTTTTTGTACGTAGGAGATTCACCAAGATATCCTATCACCGTAGTGCCTGCGCGAGCCGAAATGCTTGGCGGCGTTTTATCCTTTGCGGATGGGAAAAGTCCGCCCTTTATTAAGCCGACACCTAAGGTTATAGCAAGCGCCAAAAGTGATGCGGCAAAGGCTATAAACGTTATTTTTACTGCCAAAATAACTTTGTTTTTGTGTGCGTTCATTTCTTCGCTCATTTGAGCCTTATCGTTCTTATATGACATAGGAATACCCCCAAAAATTTTTCTTTTTTCACTTATTTTTTACACGTTTTTTGCGTCAAAGCGCAAAAACACAAATACATAATTATTATACTACTTTATTATAAATTTGTCAACCGAAAATAGTCTTTTTTAAAAGATTTTTTGCATATTTTTTAATGCAAATTTTTACAAAAAATCCCCCTAAAAAGGCTTCACACCCTTTAGCCCAAATCACTCTGCAAAATTCAGCGTAAAAAATCAGATCAATAAGAATTTTTCACAAAAAAATATCGCTTTACCACCGTTTTTCGGGCTGATAAAGCGATATTCTCTTTTGTTTATTTTTTGTGTAATTTCATTTCCGAACTTATCGAAAAAGCCTTTGAATCATCTTCTTTTCGTCGGGAATGCAACGCTTGCAAAGTATCCCATATCCCTTAGAGTTTGAACTATTCTTTCTGCGCTTTCGATAGATTCAAAAACACCGAACACCGAAGGACCGCTTCCGCTCATCATAGAAGCTAACGCACCGCCGTCAAGCATTGCTTTTTTAATCTCTCCTACCGCCTTGCGCTCGTTTGCTATCGGAGCTTCGAAGATGTTGAAGAAATGCTCATAAAAGCTTCCGTCATTTTTTGAAAGACTCTCAAAAAGTGCATCAAGGCTCTTCTTCTCATACCCTGCAAAATTATTGTATTTTTCGTCGAGAAGTCTATACGCCATCGGGGTTGAAACTCCCTCACCGCCGCAAGCGGTTACGAATATTACACTCTCATCAAGAGACGGAAGCTCCTTTAGCGCATCTCCCCTGCCGTCGCCATAAGCGCATCCGCATTGGATGCAAAACGGAACGTCTGCGCCAAGCATTGCGCCGAGCGCCAAAAGTCTATCATAGGAAATGGCGTTTTCAAAAAGCTCGTTAAGTCCAACAAGCGTCGCCGCTCCATCGGCACTTCCGCCTGCCATACCTGCCGCCATCGGAATATTCTTTTTGATTTTTATTTTGACTCCGCTCTGCTTGCCAAGCTCCGCAAAATAAAGCTTTGCCGCCTTGTAGGCTATATTTTTTTCGTCAATGGGAACTCCCTCTTGATCGCATTCTATTATAATATTCTCGCCAT
>JAZLCC010000010.1:0-1868 GCA_045614065.1 Eubacteriales bacterium
GGGAATTGGTGTTATTATTTCTGCCGCGAGTTGCTACGTGGTAGGACTTATATTGTCTATAAATTCTCTTAAAAAGGGAATTCGTTCGATAATTCTTGCAAGAAACTCAAGCCCCAAGCCGATAGCAACTCTCGTTCTCGGTATTGTAAGCGTGGATTGCGCTGCGGGAAGCTTGATAATCCTTGCTATGATATAATCGTATTTTGATATTTAATTGATATAATAACAGTTTAACGGAGGTAAATTAAATGTTTTGTTCAAAATGCGGAAAGAAAATTGATTACGACGCAGTAGTCTGCAACGAGTGCTCCGGCACACAAGGCTTTTTCGCAAATGAGGATACAATGCCGACAATAGAGGAAAAGCCAAAGACCTCACGCAATTTGGGACTTGGCGGAGCTATTGCGGGCGCCGTTTTGGGATATATTGCGTTGGCATTCGGTGCGGTAGGTATGTGCTATGCAATAATTGGAGCAATTATGAAGTTTACTGCTTTTGAACCGATAGATCCTGACGTTACATCGATAGGCGCTATATTTTTGAAGATTGGAATTGTTTTTTCTTTGATTACACTCATATTTGCATTTATTTCACTTTCAAAGGGTGTAAAATCAATCAAGCTTTTTAAAGCTTCAAGACCTCGACCCATAGCAACCCTTGTTCTCGGAATCATGAGCTTGGATTATTCTGTAGCAAGCTTGCTCTTCATTTTTATGGGATTTATCTATTCCTTCTTTTTTGTGGCACTTTTGTCTTTGCCGATGTAAGACTCGCACATTAAGCGCAGAATAAAATTACACTAAATATTAAAAAAACACCGCTTTATTATCAAAAAATGATAGTAAAGCGGTGTTTTAACGTGGAAATTCTTACGAATTTCATTTTTATGTGTAATTTTTATAAATTATTTAATTACGTCTATTTCGTCAATTCCGTAATAGAGCAAAAGCCTTATCGATTCGGAATCAATGCGTTCACCGCTGACGATAGGAGAAATAGCGGGCGGGCAGGATACCGAGGGAGAGGCGCAGATGCGACCCAAGGAAAGCTCTGTGGGAATACGTTCGGAGCTTGACATAAGCGCCTCACGCATAGAAATTACACGCTCTGCGCGCGAAGGCGCAGGGGGGGTATCAAGCGACGGCTCTCTTTTGGAGAGTGCCTCAAACGCGGATTTTAAGCGTTCAAGCTCATCGTCGGTGGTTTCGGTTGACGGCATAAGCGCAAGCACGTCGCAGTCGGCGTATTCCGGCTCAATACGGAATTTACGCAGATGCTCGGCAAGCTCATCACCCGAGTATCCGCATTTTTGCCTTGTAAGCACAATTTTTAGCGTCTCACCGCTCTCACATTCAAATCCAAGGCTTAAAAGCCTATCCTTAAGGCGTGATATTTTTTGCTCAATATCTGCAAGCCTTGATGCAAATTCATCTGCGAGATACTTGTTTGTAAGGTCGAGCGATTGCAATATAAGATATGACGGACTTGTAGAAGCAAAGAGCGAGAGCATATTTCTCGTATCGCTCTTATCGTAGGGCGCAAAGCTCTTTGAAATATGCAGATAAGCGCCGCCCGTAAGCGTAGGGAGCGTTTTGTGCGCTGAATCACAGCAGATATCTGCTCCGAGAGCAATCGGATGCATAGACGGCTTTTGAAATGCGAGATATGCACCGTGTGCGTTATCCACCAAAAGATATATGGAGAATTCTCGGCAAACCTCGGAAAGTCCCTTTATATCAAGAATTTTACCAAGATAATTTGGGGAGGTAACGTAGAGCGCAAAGGGGAGAGAGGGCATAGCCTTTAGCGTGTTACGCAAGGAAAGAGGCGTGATCTCACACTCGCAAAGATGTCCCGTGGATTCGGGA
>JAZLCC010000011.1:0-6337 GCA_045614065.1 Eubacteriales bacterium
GAATATAATGTCGGTAAAGAGTATCTTAAGTCCAAGGAATATAAGCACGCCGCCGCCAAGGTATCCCGCCTTGTCCGCAAGCTTTGTTCCAAAGGTTTGTCCAAGCTTAACTCCGCTAAAGCAAATGGCAAAGGTGAGTACGGCAATTATTCCCGCAGAGAGAAGGACGTAGGGGTATTGAGCAAGTGTAAAGTTGTTTGCAAAATCAATTCCCGCCGTAAGCGCGTCAATTGATGTTGCAACGGCTTGCACCAAAAGTGCGCCTATCGTAATGCTTTTTACCGCTTCGTTTTCTTCCTTTGAGGGACGAGCGGTATCAAAGATCATCTTTGCACCGATAAAGCAGAGGAGAATAAATGCTATCCAAGGAATGAAGGGCTTGAATTTATCAAAAAGCTCTGCAAATCCCGCAACGGCTACCCAGCCGATAAGGGGCATGAGCGCCTGAAAGAGAGCAAAAATGCCCGCAATGGCAAATATTTTCTTTAGCTTCATTTTTGGCTCGTTAAGTCCGTTCGCAAGCGACACAGAGAATGCGTCCATAGCGAGTCCTATTCCGAGAGATACGCTGTTAAATATCAGATTAAACCAATTTACTTCCATAATATTCTATTTTCTCCTAATTTAGTTCTTAAAAAACACGATTACGCCTATTATATCATAGAGGAATTGTTTTGTCAATCGAATTTTAATGTGAGGTAAATATTTTTTTAGGCTTTAGGTGTTAGAAAAAAATGTAAAAAAAGCAAAAATAATTGATAAAAAGCCTTGCAATTTTTATTGTAATATGCTATAATTAGGCTAAGAATACTAAAATAAGGTATTTATACCGTGAATTCGGTATGATCTTTTACGGAGGTGTTTCCCGATGGCAGATGAAATAAAGAATCAGGACAATGCGAAGGACCCTAAGGGTGCCGATAAACAAAAAAATAAATGGCATTTAGCAAAGGTAACCAAGCTTTTCTGGGTTGCTTTGGCAATCTTGGCGGTTTTGCTTGTATTGTCTATAGTGATTTTATCCACAAGAATGTATAAATACGCAAAGCTCAGCGATGACGGAGGAACAATAAAGATATCCTCTGACACCGTTAGAACGCTTGATTTGTTCTCGGCAGAGTACAAGAACGGTAAGGGTGAAATAGTTGTTAAGAGTGCAGACGGAACTCCCGTTGTTGCTCCCGGAACAAGCTCACAGTACACCTTTAGTGTAAAGAACGAGGATCAGGACGCGCTTAATTATAGCTTCACTCCTGTTGTTGAGTATACCGGCGAAATGAAGATACCGCTTGAAGTAAGACTTCTCGGCCCCGATGATAAATATCTCGTTGGCGGCTTAGATTCCTGGGGAACCTTTGATGATTTTGCAAAGCTTGAGGCATTCTCGGGCACTCTTACAAAGGGCGAGATCAAGTCCTACGAGCTCGAGTGGAGATGGCTTTACGAGCGTGGCGATGACGAAGGCGATACCGCTCTCGGTAACGCAGCAGACGGAGCTGCCGGCTTGAACGTTGGATTGGATCTTTATTCCGAGACTAACGTTGATTACGCAGGTGGCGGATTCTTCGCTCACGTTAACTTCACAGATTTGCTCTGGATGCTCATATTCTTCTTGCTCTTACTTATAGCAATCATACTTCTCGTGCTTTCGCTTATTCGCAAGAAGGCGGAAGAGCCCAATGTGGTTTACGTTACAAAGTATGCTTCTGCTCCCGAGCCTGTTGCCGTATCGACTCCCATGCCTAAGGTTAATAATAAGAAGAAACCAAAGGGCTTTGTTGGTAAGATGGAATACGTTAATATCGATACTCTCGTTGACGTATTTGATAATGGTGATAAGATTACTCTTAACATACTTAAGGAAAAGGGTCTCGTTGATCCCGAGGCTACTCAGGTTAAGATTCTTGCAAGAAACGATATGGTTCTTAATAAGGCATTCCACATTGAGACTCAGGGTATCTCCGGTCAGGCAAGACAAAAGGTTCTTGCTGCGGGTGGTAGCATAAAGATAATTGATGGTTAAAATCAATAATATGAATGAAAAAGCATCTGACTTTGAGAGCTTTCTCATAAGGATGTTCACAAATTTCGGCAGAGAACTTGTTTTCTCTGCCGATTTTTGTTATAATGGTATGGGTGATGAAAATGGATAAAGAGTTGCCAAAAAGAAAATCAACAAGATTAAAAAACTTTGATTATGGCTCCATAGGGGCATACTTTGTTACGATATGCATACGCGACAGAATGCCTATCTTATCAGAAATAGCAAAAACAGACCTCACGGCTACTGATAAAACGATCGGTTTGTTGGTAGGGGAGGGGCTTGCTCCTCCCGAAATTACGGTAAAATTAAAGCCCTGCGGTGAGATTATAAAAGAACAACTACAACTAATCGAAACCCGTTTTCCAAGTGTTACGGTTGAGGGGTATGTCATTATGCCCGACCATATCCACGCGATTATTTTTTTGCATGAAAATGCGGGAGGAGCAAGCCCCTCCCCTACCTTAGATGATGTGATCTGCGCGTTCAAATCTTTGACCTCGCGTAATTGCAAACAAAGATTTGGGATAGAAAAAATGTTTCAACGTTCGTCTGCCGAGCATATTATTCGGGATAAAGATGATTATGAAAGGCATATAAAATACATTTATGAAAATCCAACACGTTGGTATTACAAATATTTGAATGACGAAGAATAGAGGCATAGGCTTTGACTAAGGCTTTGTAATACAAAGGAGAAACGGAGAAAAAGATTTAACAACAAAAGGAGATTTCATTATGAACAATAGAAAATATCCGACAAGCTTGTTCATTATCGGATTTATAACAAATATATTATTTCATTTTTTTTGGCTTTTTCTCCCCTGCATTATATTATTGATTATAGGAATATTTGTCGAGCCTTGTCTATATATAGGTTTGGTGCTTTTGTTGATAGATATTGTTCTTTCTTTGATAGAACAACTCCGTATCCGTCGAGCTTTTCTTAAAGAAAGCTACAACCCTGATTTTCGAGCATTTCAGGATGCATTATCAAAAGACGAAAACTGGAAAGATAATATAGGCGAGCTTTTGAACCAAAAAATCTCCGATCCTCAAAATGAAATAAAATCGGATGATGAAAGTGAAGATAAATGAGAAATCCCTGACAGACTTATAAAAGTCTATCGGGGATTTCTATATACAATAAAAAAGCTGTCTCAAATTTGAGCTTGAGACAGCTTTTTATTTTTAAATTACTTTGTTCTGATCTCTCCGCCGAGGTCTTTAGCGAGAACCTTGAGCACGGAGTTTGCGCAAGCTTCGATTTCGTTTGCGTTAAGAGTCTTTTCGTCAGAGCTTATTGTAAGACGAATGGTTACCGATTTCATTCCCTCGGGAACCTGTGCGCCCTTATATTCGTCAACGAAGTTAACGTCCTTCAAGAAGCTTTCGTTATTCTTCTTTTTGAGAGCCGACGCCTTGATATCTGCCCACTTGGTATTAACGTCAAAGAGCATCGATACGTCGTACTCGATAACGGGATACTCGCAAGGACGGTCAAATCCGTTGGTTCTTGAACGGAAGGGCTTGAGAGCGTCTGTGTTGATCTCAAAGAGCATTGTTGCAAGATTCTTTATTCCGCAAGCAAGAGAAGCCTTCTTTGAGAGGAGCGCAAGATCGCCTATCTTCGTATCACCAAGGAATACGTTGAGCCAAACCGTTTCATCTGCCCAAGTAGGCTTTTGCTCACGGCGGAAGTTGAAGCCTTCCATGTGAGTGTAGCGCGACATATTCTCAAGAATACCCTTAGCGCGCAAGAAGAGCGCCTTTACGTTGTTGGAGTCGCCTGCTATAGCGCCCGCAACGTGTCTTTCCTGAGTGGGAAGAAGCTCACGAGCATCGTAGGGAGAGGTGTAATTTTCATCTCTGAATATCTGCGCCTCTTCGAAAATTGCAAAATCGTTGAAGTATCTTTCATTCTTTGCAACTGCGCCGCAAACGTTGGGGAGAAGCGTGGAACGAATATAGCTCTCGGTGGGAGAGGGAGGAGTGGAGAGCTTGAGAACACCCGTGGTGTCGCCGATTATAGCGGCAACAAGCTCATCCTGCATCCAAGGATAGGTGAATATCTCCTGCATATTGCAACGGATTGCAAGATATTCCTTAATCTTGCGAACAAGATCAACCTCGAGCTGATTTATAGCGCCCTCAAAGCTTGTAACAATAGGGGTGGGCTCGAAGTTTTCGTAGCCGTACATACGAGCTACCTCTTCCATAATGTCCGCCTTGATTCCAACGTCGCCCGTCGAACGCCAAGTCGGAACGGTTATGTGCATATCGCTATCGTTGAAGCTTACCTCAAAACCGAGAAGTCCGAGCTTTTCTTTTACGTCATCTGCGGATATCTTCTTGCCGAGTCTGCGCTCAAGCCAAGAAAGCTCAACGTCGATCTCCTTTTGAACAAGCTTCTTTTCGTACTTATCGGTAAATGCGGTAACACGCATCTCGGGATAAAGCTCGGAGAAGAGCTGCATCGTCATAGAAAGCGCAAGATCGCATCTTTCGGGATCAACCGCCTTTTCGTAGCGAGAGGATGCCTCGGTTCTGTTATCGTAGCGGAGCGCCGTGCGGCGAACGCCTGTCGATTCAAAGTTTGCGACCTCAAGAATAACTCTCTTTGTTGTGTCAAGAACAGAGTCCTTAGCACCGCCCATAACGCCCGCAAGCGCTACTGCTGATTCAGAGTCGGCGATAACAAGATCGTCCTCGGAGAGCGCCAAGGATTTGCCGTTGAGGAGAAGAAGCTCCTCGTTCTTTTCGGCGCGGCGAACGGTTATTCCGTCGGATATATTGTCAGCATCAAAAACGTGAGTAGGCTGACCGAGTGCCAACATAACGTAGTTTGTGATATCAACGAGAGCGTTGATGGGGCGCATACCAACACGCCAAATACGGCTCTGCATCTCAAAGGGAGAAGTCTTTACCGAAAGACCCTCAAGCTCAACGCCGATATATCTCGGGCAACGGTCGATATCCTTTATTTCAATGGGGAAAGCCTTTGCATCGCTTGGGGGAGTGTAGTCCTCAAGCTTTAAGAGAGGAAGCTCATAGAGAGCGGAAATCTCACGTGCAATTCCGTAATGACCCCAAAGGTCGGGGCGGTTTGTCATAGACTTATTGTCTATTTCAAGAATAACGTCATCAAGTCCGAGCGCCTCTGCAAGGGGAGTACCGGCATCAAATCCGAAGGATGTGAGATCCATTATTTCGTGATCGTCGTTGACGGGGAAGAGGTCTGCAAGACCAACCTCAACCGATGCGCATATCATACCGAATGAGGGTACGCCGCGGAGCTTTGCGTTCTTAATTTCAACGGGCTCGCCCTCTCCGTGCCATCTTACGAATGAGCCGGGGCAAGCAACCACAACAAGCATTCCTGCTTCAAGATTCGAGCCACCGCAAACGATATCGTGGATTTCGCCGTCGTTAATATCAACCTTGCAAACTCTAAGCTTATCTGCGTTGGGGTGAGGAAGAACCTCAAGAATTTTACCAACTACAATTCCGTCAAACTGACGTGCAAGCTCCTTTACGCCCTCAACCTCAACGGTTGACATCGTAAGATCGAATGCAAGCTGCTTAAGATCCATATCGTCGGGGATCTTAACGTAATCCTTTATCCAATTAAGTGATAATTTCATTTTTATAATCCCCCTTTCTTAACGGTACTGCTCTAAAAATCTAAGGTCTGCGCTGTGGAAGAGACGAACGTCGTCGATACCGTAGCGCATCATAACGAGTCTGTCAAGACCGATGTTGACGTAGAAGCCCGTGTACTCATCGGGGTCAAGACCTGCCGAGCGAAGAACGTTGGGGTGAGGTGTGCCACCGGGCATGATCTCTATCCAACCAACCTGCTTACAAACGCTGCATCCCTTGCCGCCGCAAACGAGACATCCCATATCGATCTCAAATCCGGGCTCAACAAATGGGAAGAAGCCTGCGCGCATACGCACAGGAACGTCCTTGCCGAATACCTTGGAGAGAATGCTCTTGATCATTACCTTACCTGCGGTAAAGGTGAAATCCTTGTCAACAATAAGAGCCTCGTACTGGAAGAATGCTCTTTCATGACGTGCGTCGGTGGTTTCGTTACGGTAAACTCTGCCGGGATATACGAAACGGTAGGGGGGCTTGTGCGTCTGCATATAGCGAACGCTGTCGCCCGTCAGGTGAGGACGCAAGCACAGCTTACCGTTTGCAGCACCCGTGTCGTGGCCCTCGAGCCAATAGGTATCCATGCTCTCTCTTGCCGGATGGTTGGGGGGGAAGTTCAGATTGTCAAAGGCATAG
>JAZLCC010000012.1:0-6120 GCA_045614065.1 Eubacteriales bacterium
GGGATTGTCGGTGTCTATTGCCTCTATAACCTCATAAGTCTCCTCTATAAATTCCTTTCTTACGCTCTTGTGCGTCTGCTCTCTATCCCAAGGGCATCCCTCGTCCGAGCGAAGCACCTCTACGAGCGTTACAAGATCGTCAACACCATAGCTTTCCTTTTCAAGAAGATATTTCTTTTTTTCGGCAACTGTCATTTTTTTGTTCCTCGTTTATATATTTATTTTTCTTTTATTAATTTTCCGAGTATCGGAATAAGCTTAAGATCCTCTTTTTCCATTATTCGAAGCAGAGCCACAAGCAAGCAATAAATCAACACGGCGATCACTACCGCAAAAGCAAATGCCGCAAGCTCTGAAAAATTCATTTTTGAAAATCCCACAAATGCGCCATACGCCGCGCCTACCGAGAGCACCGATGCAAAAAACGGCTTTACAAAGCTTTTCACAACGGTTATCCCCTTATCCGAGCATTTAACGTAGCGCAATATCAACGCAAAGTTGAGAAGCACCACGGTTACGTTGCAGGCAAGGCTTCCTATTGGAGCACCATATGCGCCAACCGATTCCGTGCCGAGCAAAAAATAAGACGCGAAGGCCTTTACGGCAACGCCGACCGACATTGAGAAAATCGGCATTCCCACGCATCTGTAGGCCTGCAAAATAGCGTTGGTTGTGGTTATAAGGCAGGAAAACAGCACCGATGCGCCAAGCAAGGAAAGTAACGGAGCCGCAATATCGATAGCCTCGGCTTGCCCACTAAAAAGCAAGGAAAGTATCTGCTTTGAAAATACCGTTACGGCAATGGATGCGGGCATTGCGAGTATCGAGGTAAGGCGCAAGGCTTTTTCTACCGATGCTACTTGACCTGATTCGTTATTCTTCTTTATAAATCCCGCAAGCTCGGGAATAAGCGCCATAGAAATCGGTGATATCAGCGATGGTATCAAAGAAAACACGGGCAATGCAAGCGTTGTATATGCGCCGTATATCTCATTTGCGTGAAACTGTGAAACGCCTATATCCTGCAAGCGTCTCATTATAAACGTCATATCCAATATGCGTGTAAGGCTTATAACGGCAGAGCCGAGCGTTATCGGCAGAGCTATCCTTATAAGCTCCTTATAGCTACTACCGTTAATATTAATTTTTTCGGAGCTTACTCTATGCTTTCTTTTTGCAAAGGCAAGATAGCAAAGAGAAAAAAAGGTTCCCACCGTGATGCCGAGCACCGAAAGTGCCGATACTACGGGAATAGAAAGTCCCTTTTTTAAGCCTATAACCGCTATCGCCACGCCGAGAGCCAGCTTTAGAATTGCCTCGATAAGCTGTGATATTGCGGTAGGCTTCATATCCTCAAAGCCCTGACAGTAGCCTCTTATTGCACTTGCAAGGCAGATAAAAAGCAAAGCAGGCGCTATTGCGAGAATAGAATAAAACGCATCCTCGTTGCCTATCCAAATCGAGATAGGCTTTGCGAGAAAAAGCATTGTAAGCGTGCCTAAAAGTCCCAAAACAAAAAAGGTTCTTCTTGCCGCTCTATAAGCCTTTACTATCTCGCCATCGTTTGAGGTGGCTCTTGCCGATGATATCAAAATAGAAAGCGCTACGGGAAGTCCCGCCGTTGAAACAACGCAAAGCAAGGCGTATATCTCATACGCAGAATTAAAATACCCCATTCCCTCCATTCCAAGAAGAGAGAGCATAGGTATTTTGAACGCAAGACCTATTATCTTTACAATTAAGGTTGAGAGCGACAGAACGAATACTCCCGAAATAAAGCCTCCGCCTGCGCTCTCTACGCTGTTTTTTCTTTTCAAATCAAGCACCGCCTTACCGTTTTTTATAGTTTATTCCAAACTAAAAAACGATATACCGTGCAAAAAAATTATTATTAAACGAACTCCTTATAAAGATATCCGTCCAAAATAAGCTTGCTTGGAATAGGCTCGACAAGCTTTATGCGCTCAAGTATACGCATAGCAATATCATAATGCGGATTTTCCTTATCTACCTTTGCCAAAAGCTTATCAAGATAAGGCTTTAAAATTCCCACCTCATATGGCATTGAAGAATTTATTTTATATTTGCTCTCGTGCACGTAGGGGAAGATATTTATTTCCTCATTTGAGCGCACGCTATCCCATTGTTCAAATATATCCTCGGTTGTGCTACCTCGAAAATTAACATCTCTTACAAGTCTGCGCATAAAGCGTATCTCATTTGCATCAAAGCAAGCTCCGCCCGCAAGGACCGCCTTTTGAGGTGAAATATATATGCTTGTGGACTCATATTGCTCAAACATAGCGATAACGTTTGGATACACGGCTTGAATGCCCTCGAAAATAAAAATATCATTATCGTCTATTTTCATAGTCTTATATCCGGAGCGCATACCCGTTTTAAAATCGAATATCGGAGAGCGAACCTCATCCTCGTTAAATATCTCGCGAATAAACTCCTTAAGCTCCTCGCAATCTATAGTATCGGGTGAATCGTAATCTATATCGGTAAGTCCCTTTGCTTCGGATATTTCCTTCAGCTTATCTCTGTCATAATAAAAATCGTCGATAGAAATAACCTGCACTCTTTTTCCATAGCGTCTAAAGTTCGACGTCAGCAAGCGTGCCGTGGTCGTTTTTCCCGAGCAGCTCGGGCCGTAAAGACGAATTATGCGAATATTTTTATTTTTGCATATATCATCGGTTACGTCACATATCTGCTTTGCAAAGGCATCCTCGCACTGCTTTATCCATTGAGAATTTTTATAATCCTTAATCTCGTTAACGTCATTAAGGTTTACGTTATGCATAAAATCCTCCGTTCAAAGCCCAAAAGGCTTATTCTTCAAGCATTCCGTGCTCGCGATAGAACTTTAGCGCCGCCTCTCTGAATGCTTGGTTTTTATCCTCGCCCAAATATTCGTAAGGATATTTTTGGTGGAAGAGTCTATCGATATCACGCTTATTGCAATTATCGGTGGTGTTGTCAACAAGCTTGCTGACGGCTCCTGCTCCCGATGCAAATATAGAATGTATCTCCTCCATCATATAGATATTATAAAGTCCCTCATGTGCCGAGAGGGAGAATCCTACGTTCTCATAGTTTCCTACCGTATTCTTTTGTCTATACATATAATACGGAATATAGCCCGATGCCTCGGACTTGATTTGCGAATAATCCACGCACTTGCCAACGTAGCCACCACGCATAGAATAAACGTTTTCATCTCGGCGCAAAAGGTCGGACGATTTTTTGACACAGAAGGTATGTACTGTAATATTCTCAGGGCGAAGCTTTAATATCTCATCAAAAGTATACGTAAAGTTTTTAAAATCGTCCCCGGGAAGTCCTGCAATAAGGTCAACGTTTACCGTTTTTATCCCCGCTCTTCTCGCATCCTCGAATGCGCGGAAGAACTCATCACTTGTGTGATTTCTGCCTATATTTTCAAGAAGCTTATCACAAAGGCTCTGCGGATTTACACTGATTCTGGTAACTCCGTATTTCTTTGCTATTGCCAATTTTTCGTATGTTATGGTATCGGGTCTGCCCGCTTCAAGAGTAAACTCCTCAAGTGCGGATACGTCCGTTTGTGAGCTGATAAACGCCAAAAGATCCTCAAGCTGACCCTCATCAAGTATAGTAGGCGTTCCGCCACCGATATAAACGGTGCGAACACGCAAGCCGAGCATACGTATCGTCTCAAAATTAAAGCGGATATCCTCCTTAAGCTTTATCAGATACTCGGGAATAAGCGAAAGAAGGCGCTTTGAGGTATAAGAAACAAAGGAGCAATATGCGCATCTTGACGGGCAAAACGGTATGGCTATATAAACGCTGCAATCCTTTGGAGATGGCTTGCCCACAACGTTTCGCTCCGTGAGAGCAACGTTCGTTGCAAGAGCCGCTTTTTTGGGTATAACAAGATAATCACTGTTTAAAATTCGTTTTACCTTGGTCTTGCTATATCCCGCATCAAGCATTTCACTTGCTATCTTTGATGGTCTTACGCCTATCATCATTCCCCAAGAGGGACGGTAACCGAGAAGCGTATTAAATGCGGCAAGGACCGCACCGCCGATTGCAAGCTTCAAAACTCGCTCTTTGCTTCTATCTGCACAGAACTCGGCAAAATACTCGGCGCTCTCGCTCTTATCATCAACCGATGCCACGGCATATGCGCGCACTCCGTTCTCTTCCTCTACGGTCTTTACCGAAAGGCAGGGCTCCCCCTCGGAAAGCTCCTCATTCTCGGCAAAATGCTCGCCGGGAAAAAATATCATTCCGAGCGTCTGCACGTAATATTTATTTATTGGTGAATCTAAAATGATTTTCATTTTAAAACAACTCCGTACCTAAAAAATTATTCCTGCGAGCCTTTCTTTAAAAGAACGTTGCTGTCCATTACTATCGTAACGGGGCCCTCGTTCACTATCGTAAGCTCCATATCTGCGCCGAAAATCCCCCTCTCGACACGTTGGATCTCTTTTTCGCAAATCGAGCAAAAATACTCGTAAAGTCTTTCGGCGTCCATCGGTGCCGCCGCACCGAAATAATCGGGGCGACGTCCCTTCTTATACGCCGCTAAAAGGGTAAAATTAGAGACTATCAAAAGCTCTCCGCCGATATCCTTTAAGGAAAGATTCATCTTATCGTTCTCATCGCGGAATATGCGAAGCTCAACAAGCTTTTGCACGAGCGCGCGAGCATCCTCCTCGGTATCCTCCCTTGCAACTCCAAGGAGAACGCAAAGACCGCGCGAGCATTCACCTACTATTTTTTCATCCACCACGCAGGATGCTCGTTTTACTCTTTGCAATACAGCTATCACGGCTATCTCCTTTTTGTCATTTTAAAAATCAATTATTGCGACATACCTCTGCGTATGTCCTTGACTCCCTCGATCGAGCGAAGTCTTGAAACTATTGAATAATAGTGATCAACGTTCTTACAGCTTATCTTAAGGCTTATAAGTATCTCGGTCTCACTCACGTTATTCGTGTTTATCTGCAAAAGCTGAACCTTCATATCGGAAAGCACGGCAATAATATCCGAGAGTATTCCCGATCTGTCGATTATCATTATTCCAAGCTGTGCCTCGTAAAGTGCCGTTGAATGCTCCTTTTCCTCTGACCAATGCGCCTTTACCCATCTTCCGTCATTCTCGGAATTAGCTCGGCTTATGGCAACGTTAGGGCAATCCGAATTATGCACCGACACTCCGTGTCCACGTGTTATAAAGCCCACAATGGAATCTCCGGGAAGAGGCGCACAGCATTTTGCAAATTTAACAAGACAGCCCTCAAGCCCGTCAACAATAACACCGCCGTTTGCCTTGGTCTTTTTGGGAGTAGCTATCTTAATTTGATCTATTGATATATCATCGCTATGCTCTGCCGCATCTGCCTTGCTGAAGCTACGCTCGTATTCATCACGAACCTTTGCCTCTATCTTAGAATAAGAAAGTCCTCCGTATCCAAGATCGTTATACATATCGTCGGACGCCATATATCCCATTCTCTGGCTTACGACGGCAATGGTTTCAATTCTCTGCTGCTCGGTGGCTCTTGGTGCAAAGCGCTTAAACTCAGCTTCAACTATACCCTTACCCGCAATTATATTCTCGGGTCTGCGTTCCTTTTTAAAGAAGCTTCTTATCTTTGATCTTGCGGAGCTTGTCTTTGCTATATTAAGCCAATCTCGGCTTGGTCCCTTTGACGATGACGATGTGATTATCTCAAGAATATCACCCGTTTTCGGCACTGTATCTATGGGAACTATCTTTCCGTTTATCTTAGCTCCTACCATAGAATTTCCAACGCCCGAGTGTATCGCATAGGCAAAATCTATAACGGTTGAGCCCTGCGCCAAATTTATAATATCACCCTTAGGAGTGAAAATAAAGGTATCGTCCTGGAAAACGTCGGTCTTAAGAGCGTTGATGAACTCGTCGGGGTCGGTGGTATCGCTCTCGGTCTCAACAAGCTTTGATATCCATTCAAGCTTTTTATCAACGTCGGCGTGTGATCTTGAACCCTCTCCTGATTTATATTTCCAGTGTGCGCAAACACCGTATTCCGCAACCTGATGCATCTCCCACGTTCGTATTTGAACCTCAAA
>JAZLCC010000013.1:0-9088 GCA_045614065.1 Eubacteriales bacterium
TCTTACGTTTGTTACGTTTTCTCTTACCGTTGAGTTAAGCTTATCAACCTTTTTTTGGAGCTTTTCGAATCGAGGCATACCTACTCTGATAAGCATAAAGATAACGAAAAGCATTATCGGCATACTAACCGCAAGAACGACAGAGAGCGACGGACGGAGTATTATTGCCATAATAATGCCGCCCAAAAACATACAAGGGCTACGCAACGCCATTCTAACAAGCATATTAACAAAGTTTTGAAGCTGGGTTACGTCATTTGTCATTCTTGTAACCAATGAGCTTGCCGAAAATTTATCGATATTCGAGAAGGAATATTTTTGTATTTTCGTATAAACGTCTTTTCTGAGGTCTGCCGCAAAGTTTACCGATGCCTTTGCGCCAAAGTAAGCTCCCGCAACACCGCCAGTCATCATAACAAGCACTATAGCAACAAGTATAGCCGCATATCCTATGCTCTTTCCTACCGTCAGGGTTCCCTCATTTCCCTCGTTAATTATCATACCGAGTATGAGAGGCATAAACATCTCGCCTATAACCTCTACTATCATACCTAACGGTCCGAGAATGAATGCCTTACGGTAAGGCTTTACATATTTCATCCATCTTTTCATAGCAAATTTCCTTTCTATAGGACCTAAAATTAAACGAACTGTAGTTAGTATATCACAACATAAATAATTCGTCAAGCATATACTGTATTATACACTTTATATTATATATACCGCAAAAATGGCTGACCCTTGGTCAGCCATTTTTACTTTACTGTCATTTATTTTTTTCTATTTTGTTTGTATTCGGCGTAAGCGAATGCGAAACGCCCTTCTTTACAACCGCAACTATCTTCTTAAGCGGATGCTTAATGTGATCGGGGTCTACGCGGTGGTTTCCGTGAGCAACGGCAACCTTTCGGATAACGTCTCTACCCTTTGCCGCATCAAACGTAGGAGCAAGAACGATATCACCCTTTTCCAAGTTCTCGCCGTTAGGATCGTAGCGATATACCTTGTTGAGCTTATCACGCTCGGGCCATACAACTCCGATAACCTCAACACCGGGCTCCTCAGGAGAAACCTCGTACTGATCGTCATCATCGGGAATAAACTCGATAGTCTCGATATCGATATCCTCGGTAGCCATAACCTCTGCCAATACTTCCTCGTCGATCTCCTCAAGAACCTTAGGCTCTTCTCTGTTATAGATCTCGTCGTAGTTATCAACCTTGATCTCAAAGATATACAAGATCTTTGTATTGGTGGGAATAAGGAATCTCGTCATAGTCTGGTCGCTGTTCTCAGACATAAGAACGGGAGATTGAATGGTATCACGAATACCGAGCATCTCGGGGAACGTCTTTATTGCAACGTTCTGATATCCCTCGTATTCAAACTCGCCGTTGATACGCTGAATATACGCGCCGTATGCACGAAGGATCTTGCGAACCTTTGCCGCATACGTAATATCCTCGTTCTCGGTCAAGCGGAGGAATATTACCAATACCACAACAAGTGCGAGCGCCAAGAATACGCCGATTATTGCAATGGTGGAGAATACCTTGGGGTTAGAGCTGTTCTGATACTCCAAAACCTTTATCTCGTCATCGGGTGCAGAGCTTGTAGAGGTTATATTAAAGGAATCAACCGCAAGCGGGATGTTAAGAGAAGTGCTGTACTTACTCTGGTCCTTAATGTAGAACTCCTCACTGGAGCTGAGTATATCAACGTCAAGCGTTACAACGAGTGTGCAAGAAACGCTATTCTCCAATCCGTAGGTGGTAACAAAGGATCTTGCAATCGCATCATACTTTGCATAATCTATAATAACGCTCTCAGAGAATCTTACGTTCTCACCCTTCGCAAAGCTCTTCGCCTTGCTTTGAGAGATATTCTCGGTCTGGGTATAGTAGGGAGTGCCGTTATCCTTATTTGCAACAATAAGGTTTGCATCTACCTTGTAAACGTAGTTAAAGCCCAGATCCGAGGACTCGGTTTTAAGATTGTAGTTAAAATCAGCCGTCATAGTCTCCACAAGTGAAGAAATGTAGGTTTGATTTTCCTCGATCCACTCCTTATCAAAAAACTGATTGTCCTTGTACTTTACAGAATAATCCGCAGAGCCCTTCTCGGTATACTCGATATAATAGGTTCGGTTGAGTCTATTATATACCAAGAACGAGCCAAGGGATATAGCAACAAGCACCGCAATGGCAACAAGCTGTATTATCGTCCATTTTTTTCTATTACGCCTATATTCTTCTCGGCGTTGTATTTCAAGCTCGGACATATATTTTTATCTCCTTTCTTTAACGCTTGAACAAGCTGCGCATCCACAAAACGGGGTAACCGAGGGACGGCAATTTGTAGTCCGTTATTCCAACGATGTCGCCGTCGGTAATAAAGCCTGCGTCGGCATCTTCGTTGGCATCACCCTTTGTGTAGTATCGGGTAACACCGTTAATAATTTCTATATCAACAACTCTATGAACTATCATAGTGTCGTTTTGGTCAAACACAATAACTCTGCCCTCTTCAATGGGCTGATCATCATAGCTTTCAAAGATGATTATATCACCCTTGTTTATCTCTCCCGTCATAGACTCTGTTGCAATAACGAGAGCGCCGTATTTAAATTGGTTGGAAATGAGCATTACGGTACCAACCATAATAACCACACAAGCGGTGGTTAAAATTACCGAAGCCACGCGCAAAACGGGCGAGGTCTTCTTTAATGCATACTTTCTCCTCTTCTCAAAGAGCATATCAATGAACAAGAAGAGCGCAATGGGAAGAAAGAGGTCGAAAAGATGCACGAGCGACTCGGATATTCCCGATTTGATCGGAAATACGTAGGAGTGAAGTGTAATTATTGCTCGGAATGCTACGTTTGGATAGATTCCGTAGCGCTTTGCTAAATAGTTGTAGAAAAAATTTGCTATTATTGCGGGGAAAAATGCGCCCGCAACAAGGTCAATAAATCTGTTAAAGGTTGTAACGTACGCTATATTTGAGCATATAAGCATTTCGGCAACAACGCAGGAAAGATAGCAGGTAACGTGCGCAAATCTATCCTTTTGAGCCATCATAACGTATCTGAATACCTCGGTGGCTACAATAATTACCGAAATGGGAAGAAAGAACTTAAAAAAGTTCGTTCCCGCATTGATTCTATAAGGGTTCTTATAAAATCCAAATTCAAAGCCCGTAAGATAGTACGCCATAACGTAGATAGCCGCCGCGGCAATTACTATCAAGAGCACCTGATTTTTGTTTATTGACGGAATACTTCTCTTCTTAATAAAGATAAAGCTTAATACCGCCGCAGGGGGCAGAAGAATTGCTGCAATTATTCTTCCGCTCTCTCCCAGCGGCAAAAAAAGAGCGAGTAGGAGGACGAAAAGAGTAGATGCAGAAAAAATTCGTATTATTTTCTTATCAGTCATAATCGTCCTCCTTTCACGCAAATTTTATTTCAATAATTTAGATAACAATCAGTTAGAAGCAGCATTATCTGCTGTTGCTACAAGCTCAATCAAGAAAGAACCACTAATAGCCTCAGTAGGATCCTTTAACAATTCAACTGTTAATGTATAGGTTGTTTCGCTTGTGGGGGCAATGGTCTTTGTTGCACCGTCCCAGTCGCTTTCGATTGAGAAATACTCGGTGTTTGTATTACCCAAGGTTGCGTTAAGCTTAGGGGTAACACTTACGGTATGCGCACTATCGTTTTTGATGGTGAAAGTAAACGATGCCGTATCACCCTTCTTAACCAAAGATTTTGCGCTGAAAGAAGCCTTGTCGTTATTATCCGCATTTACAGAAGCTGTGTTGGATGGATCATCACCGTTTGCTACAGCCAATGAGAAATAGATATCATCTTCGAACTCTTTCTCAAGTTCTGAAACGTTGACATCAGCCGAACCTGTAATGTCGAGTGTATCGGTCAATGCAGCATAACCGATTCCGAGCAACATAGTTGCGATAAGCAAAAATGCTACTACTACTGTCTTTCTGTTTTTCATAGTTTTTCTTCCTTTCTACAGAAAATATATTAACATTCGGGATTCCCGATTGTTTTAAAATTTAAAGCACCGTTTTGTTTTTAAGACCGTTAGCCCGTGCCCTGCTCGATCTTATCTATTGCATCCTGAGCAACGTTCAAAACGTAGTCAAGCTCATTCATCATCGGAATCAGCCAAGAACGGCGAGTGTCTTTATTTGCAATCGCCTTGTTGTTAGCATCCAAGGTGTAGTAACGCGCCGCCTCACGGTATGCATCCTCAACAACGGTAATACCCGTTCCCGCATACTTGGGGTTGGCAATCATTTCCTCTGCTTTCACAAGAAGTCTTTGGAACTCGGTAATGGTTGATTGGTCTACCGTTTGCGTCAAGGTCTTAATTGAAACCTCTGCGCCTACGTTATAGGAATAATCCTCGGTTACTTGATAGGTCGATGCAAATGATCTCCAGTTGTCGGTTACAAACGAGCCCGTTCCACCGCTCTCACCACGGTAGCCAACAACGTTAGCCTCTCCGTAGTAGCTATCACCAACCTTGTACCAATCGCCAACGATATTTCCGTTTGCATCTCGGTTACAAGTAAATACCGTAACGTATACGGGCGCCCAAGAGTTTGCCTTATTCAAGCCGTCAACCGTTAAATACAAGGTCATTTCACATCCCCTATACGTAATATCGCCGTACTGATTAAAGCGAACGGTGTAATCATCACCCGTATTCTCGTTTCCGTCAAGGTTCTCGTGCTTAATAAGCACCCACGCCTTTTGTGCTTGTCCGTTAACCATCATAGTAAGCTGACCCGCAAAGAGCGTTTCAACCGTCATCATATCGTTGTCAACTGCATTACCAACGTTACCAACGTAGTTAGACGTCCACTCCTGCTCACCGTCAAACTTATCGTCAAGAACGTCAACAAGCTGATCGTAAGTCGTAGTTGTGTTAAGAATGTTTAAGAACTTTGCGTGAACTATGTCGTATGCCTTATCTATCGAGTCTACGTTGATACCGAACTGATAGTTAAGCATAGTGTTCAAATCCATATTAGCGCTTATGTTTTTACCCACGGTGTAGGTTACCGTAAAGGTAAGCGTTTCTTTAGGCCCTACGATCTTTCCCTCGGGAAAGTTAGTAACAACTCCAAGCTTGTTGTTTGCGTTAGAGGTGCTAACGTAGGAGTTGCTTCCCTGCGAGCTCATGTAATACAATCCGCGGTAAGCGTATTCATATTTGGTATTATTTAATACCGTTATTTGGTAAACTACCGTTCCCGCGCTGTTTCCCCTTCGGCTTATCAGCGACTGAACCGTGGTACTGTACTCTACAAAGCTTACCGTGTTTTTATCGGTATTGGAATTTGAAAGGGTTTTGACCTGTATTATAAACAAGCCCTCCGGAATACTAACGGTTGCATTACCGCTCACAGAGAGACCGTCGCTGATTTCCGCATAGCCAAGACTGGTAAAAGCGGTCATACAAAGCAAAACGACTGCTAAAATAGTGCCGTATATTCTTTTTGACACGGTAATCAGCTCCCCCCTTACTCCAAAGTTGCGGAATAATATTCCATCTCACAAAATAATTATCCTTATACAAATACCATTATATCATTTTCATCGACAAAAATCAAGATTTTTCACCGAAGAAATTATAATTTTCATCAAAATCACTTTTTTTATGATTTTGATGATGATTTTTGCATCATTTTTTGCCATTTTCCGCCCTTCGAGTGTATTCTAGCATATTTTGCGTTACAAAAGCGTTACAAATCCGAATGATTTTTAAAAATTTTTTAAAAAATTATTTTTTGCTTTTTCCCGTTTTTTGTAACACATTTGTAACGCTATTAATGTTAAAATATTGATAGAAATAAACGGCGGTGCAAAAATATGCGCTGCATTAACTAATTTTTCGGAGGCAAAAATGTATTTTAGAAAAAGCGATATTGAAAATGTCAAAAATCACGTTTCAGCTCGTATGAAAAGAATGAAAGCCGCCGACTTAAAAACCTTGGACCCCTCTTCTGTTGCGCGCACGCTTGCCGATAACCGCATAAAAAATGAGGTACAGAAGGCAGGAGAGGATAGAGCCTTTACTAACACCGTAAAGATTTTCGGTTGCAGATCTGCAGACGCCAATGATGAATTTTTAAGAGAGCAAGAAACCATGCTCGACGAATACAAATCAAGAGTGCCTATGAATTCCATGAAAGGCTTTTTGGATGACGTTAACGACAGCAAGGACGATATAATCTTCGAACCCATCAAGGATAAGTCAAACAAAAATTATAATATAATCTTGGATGATGAAGAGGATATCCCCCTTATAAATAACAACTAAAGTAATACGGAAAGACCAATATTACAAACAAAAGAGCAAGGACTAAGAAAATTATCCTTGCTCTTACTTTTTGTCGCTTGCAATTCAAATGATATTATGCTATAATAAAATTAAGGGGGAGATTTTACAGTCTAAGCATTTTTAACTTTTGGTAGGAGGTCAACACAATGAAAAAAAGAAAATTAAATTTAGTAATTATCAGTCTAATGCTACTTTGCGCAATAGCGGCAAATCTTACCGCATGCTCAAATTTCTCACGATCCCAAAATTTAATGAAGAATATCACCCCAAATGACGTAACTCCCTTAAACGATCTTAAAAGCGATAGTGCTCAAATAAATGATTTTGCCATTCGTTTATTTCAGCAGACAAACGAAAGTGGCAAAAATACTCTGATCTCGCCCTTCTCTGTTTTGTGCGCTCTCGCTATGACCGCAAATGGCGCAGAGGGTGAAACCCGTGAGCAAATGGAAGCCGTTCTCGGAATGGATATTGATGAGCTTAACCTATATTTATATAGCTATATAAACTCACTCCCGCAAGGCGAAAAATATAAGCTTAAATTAGCAAACTCGATCTGGTTCAAGGATGTAGACCGTTTTACGGTTAATAAAAGCTTTTTGCAAACCAACGCCGATTATTACGGCGCAGATATCTACAAGGCTTCCTTTAATAAAGATACTCTTGATGATATTAACGGTTGGGTAAACGAAGAGACCGACGGAATGATTCCGTCCGTACTCGATGAGATTCCAAGTGATGCCATTATGTATCTCATTAATACCGTTGCGTTTGAAGCCGAGTGGCATCAAACATATCAAAAATTCAATGTCGGAGAAGGCGTATTCACCAAAGAAAATGGTGAAAAACAAAACGTAGAGCTGATGTTTTCATCTGAAGAAACCTATATTGAGGATGAAAAGGCCACAGGCTTCATAAAATACTATTCGGGCAGTCAATATGCATTCGTTGCGCTTCTACCCAATCATGGCGTTAGCGTGGACGAGTACGTGAACTCACTTAACGGAGAAACCATTTCGGCTACACTCTCTAATGCCGAAAGTGCGATGGTTATCACTAAAATTCCGAAATTTGAAATAGAGTATGCTACGGAAATGACGGATGCGCTTTCTGAAATGGGAATGCCTGACGCCTTTAATAGCAACGCTGCAAATTTCAGTGGCATAGGTGCTTCCAACGATGGAAATATTTTTATTGGTGAAGTAATTCACAAGACCCATATCCAAGTTACTGAAAAAGGAACAAAAGCAGGTGCGGCAACCGTGGTTGAAATGAACTGCGGTGGCGAATTTATCCCCACCCCCAAAGAGGTTTACCTCGACAGGCCGTTCGTTTATATGATCATCGATTGCAAAACGAACACTCCATTCTTCATCGGCACCGTTATGAGCGTTAAATAAAAAACGAAAACAAATTCTAATTTAAATAGGACTCTTGAAAAATCAATAAAATAATGATATAATACATAGAAATCCTAACAAAAAGGAGATAGCGCATGATACTTGCAATAGATATTGGAAACACCAATATTATGCTTGGTGGTTTTGAAGGAGACGAGCTTTCCTTTGTGGTAACGATTTCCACTGATACAAATAAGACCGCAGACGAATATGCGAGTAAAATACTCGGCGTTCTTGCAGTTCACAAGGTTGAATACAAGAGCGTAGACGGCGCAATTGTTTCCTCTGTCGTTCCACCCTTGAATACAGTGATAAAAGACGCTGTAAAGATCATATGGGGGATAGACTCACTGACGGTTGGACCAGGGGTTAAAACGGGAATCAACATCCATTGTGATACACCGTCCTCGGTTGGCGCTGATTTGATCTGCGCTTGCGTTGCGGCTCACAATTTATACGGTAGTCCCTCACTCATCGTAGATATGGGTACGGCGACCAAAATGATGGTAGTAAATGAAAAGGGCGCATTTATCGGTGTTTCTATTATGCCCGGTGTTCTAATGGGACTCAACGCTCTATCAGAGAACACAGCTCAACTTCCCAAGATCGGCCTTGAAGCTCCCGAATTTATTATTGGAAAGAATACCTCGGATAGTATGAGATCGGGCGTTATCTTTGGTAATGCCTCGATGATCGACGGCATGATCGACCGCATCAAGGAGGAGCTTGGAGCAGATATTGCCGTATATGCAACCGGAGGTGTTGCGCATCATATCATACCTCACTGTAAGCACACAATAAAAATGGATGAATACCTCATATTAAAGGGGCTTAATCTCATTTATAAGAAAAACAATTAAATAACCGTTTGTATATTGTTCTCTCTAAAGAGATAATATAAATTTTTAGCGTTGTACCGCAATAAGCGGACGACAGCAAGGAGGAAAAACTTATGAAAAAAACCAATAAACGAAGCGTGCACACAGAAAAGCTCGTAATGCTTGCATTGCTTTCAGCAATTGTGGCTGTGCTTGCTTATTACGGCGGGTTTATCAAGATTGGCGGATTAGCATCAATTTCGCTGACTCTGATACCGGTTGTAGTTGGCGCGACTTTGTACGGACCTTGGGCAGGTGCGTGGCTTGGAGCGGTTGCAGGAGCAGTATTCTTCGCAACACCCGATGCCCTCTTCTGGTTCGGACTCAACTTACCCGGAACGATCATTACCGTTATGGTAAAGGGTATTCTTTCCGGCTTATGCGCGGGACTCGTGTATAAGCTTTTTGTGAAAGTCAATCAGTATCTCGCTGTTCT
>JAZLCC010000014.1:0-5166 GCA_045614065.1 Eubacteriales bacterium
CCTCTACCGTAGGACGGGGGGTCCATTATAACGGCATCATACTTATTTCCTCTGCGTATCTCACGCTCGACGAACTTCTTGCAATCGTCAACGATGTATCTTATAGGCGCATCCGCAAGTCCCGAAAGCACCGCATTCTCCTTTGCCTGTGCAACCATTCCCTTTGCCGCATCAACGTGAACCACCGATGCGCCCGCCTTTGCCGCCGCAATCGTTGCTCCACCCGTATATGCGAAGAGGTTGAGAACCTTTATCGGTCTATCCGCCTTTTTGATAAGATCAGAGAACCATTCCCAGTTTGCCGCCTGCTCGGGGAAAAGTCCCGTATGCTTAAAGCCCATCGGCTTTAAAACAAAGGTGAGTCCCAACGACTGATATTCTATATTCCAGCTTTGAGGCAAGGTGTTCTTTGACCAACCTCCGCCTCCCGATGAGGAACGCTTGTATATTGCGTCGGCCTTATTCCAAGACTTATGCTGAAAAGATTTTTTCCAAATTATCTGCGGGTCGGGACGGCGCAATATATATTTGCCCCAACGCTCAAGACGCTCGCCGTCACTTGCATCAAGAAGCTCGTAATCCAACCATTTATCTGCTATCCACATAAAGAAAACTCCAAATCCTTTTTGTTTGTTATAGTTATTTGTTATAATATTCGGCAAGCCTTGAGCCGCCGCAATGAGCGTGGCAAACGGCAATTGCGAGCGCGTCGGCCGTATCGTCGGGCTTCGGCGGCTTTTCGAGATTCAACAATCTCGTTACCATTGCAATAACCTGTTTTTTCTCAGCTCGTCCATAGCCCACTACCGCCTGCTTTACCTGAAGAGGCGTATATTCAAAAATCTTCACTCTCAAGGAATGCGCGCACATAATTATAACGCCTCTCGCCTCGGCAACCCTTATTCCCGTTGTTATATTGGTGTTAAAGAAAAGCTCCTCAACCGCCATAACGTCGGGGTGATAGGTTTCTACCAGCTGCTTAATTCCGTTATTTATCATAAGCAATCGCTCTTCCATTGGGATATGTGCGGGAGTTTCAACAGAGCCGTATCCGAGAACCTTAAAACGGGATCCGCTATATTCGATTACGCCCCATCCTACGATGGCAAACCCGGGATCTATTCCAAGAATTATCATAGCTACTCCTCCACATAAAAATCCACCTTATATTATAGCATAATATGGATAATATGTCAAACTCTTTTTTATATATTTTTTGTAAATATATTTATATATAATTTGTAAAATTTAACTTTGATATTTACAAAACGCGCGTATTATGGTAAAATATATTATATATGTTTTTTCAGTTTTTATTTTAAAAGCAGGTTATAAATATGAACGTTCAAAAATACAAGATCAACGATATTCTCGAGCTTAAAAAGCCTCATCCCTGCGGATGCTCAACATTTAAGATATTGCGCATAGGAAGCATTATGCGCATCGTGTGCACGGGGTGCTCAAGAGATATGGAAATAGACAGACTGAAGCTTGAAAAAGCTACCAAAAAAATTATTGCAAGTGAGGAAACTTCAACCAATGAGCGAAATGCTTAACACGCCCGATATTCAATCAGAAAACAACGAAAAAAGCAAAAGCAAAAAGACACGTCGCAAAATAGGATTTCATCCCAAGCGCTTTTTAAAAAATATTCAAACCAAGCTTTCAACATCGCCCTACCTCTATTTGATATTCTGCTTCCTTGTGCCTGTGATATTGATGTACGGCATATACGTTATAAAGGGTATTCACCCCTTCTATAACGGCTCCGTCTTGGTGCTTGACCTTAACGCACAATACGTTTCTTTCTTTGAGGCGTTCCGTGATTTTGTTCTTGGTGAGAGAAGCATTTTATATTCATTCTCACGCTCTCTCGGCGGTGAGTTTATGGGTATGGTGGCATACTATATGGCAAGCCCACTTACCTACTTGATAGTCCTCTTCCCCAAGGATAGGATTCAAGAGGCGGTGCTTACCTTATTGCTTATAAAGTGCGGTCTTACGGGACTTACGTTTGGCTTTTATTTGCACAAAAAGTCGAGAAACCCACAAAAGGTAACGATATTCACCTTCTCGTTGCTTTACGCTCTCTCGGCATACGCCGTTGTTCAGCAGCACAACACAATGTGGATAGATGCGCTCGTATGGCTTCCCTTGTTTGCATACGGTCTTGAAAATCTTGTCTACCGCAAAAAATATAAGCTCTACACAATTTCTCTCGCAGTTATAATGATATGCAACTACTACATTGGATTTATGGTTTGCATATTTGCAGTGCTTTACTTCTTCTATTGCTACTATTCAAAGGCTCCGAACGAGAGAAACCCTTACGGTGAAAAGCTTCACCTTATTAAAACGGGTGGAAGATTTGCAATTTTCTCGCTTTTTGCCGCCGCTATCAGCGCATTTATGCTTATTGCCGCATATTATTCGCTTCAGTTTGGAAAAACCGAATTTTCCCAGCCAAACTGGAACATGGGCGTAAACTTTGACGTTGTTGACTTTCTTACAAAGTTTCTCCCCGGCTCCTACGACGCAGTTGATACGACGGGTCTTCCCTTTGTTTATTGTGGCATTATTACGCTTATTCTACTCCCCGTTTACTTCCTCTCAAAGAAGATAACCTCAAGAGAAAAAATAGCATCTCTCGCCTTGGTAGCGGTGCTTATTCTCTCCCTTATAATAAAGCCTCTCGACCTTATTTGGCACGGATTTTCAATGCCTAACTGGCTTAACTCAAGATATAGCTTTTTGCTTATATTCGTGCTCTTGATAATGGCATACAAGGCATATGGAAATCTTAAGAGCGTTGGCGAAACAGTTATACTCGCCGCCTCTGCGATTATTATAATGTTTGCGGCTATAGCGCAAAAGTTTGAGTTGGAATCCTTTATAACCTCAGACGAGAAGCTTCTCGTCTTGGGCTGTGTTTTCTTCTCTATTGCATTTGCTATTATTCTTGCGGCTCTTCTCTGCTTCAAGCTTAAAGCTGTTAAGCACGAGAAGGCGGCTAAAGCGTTTTCGGGCGTTCTTGCCGCAGTGATCTGCCTTGAGCTTTTCTGCAACGGTATCGTTTGCATTTTACAATTCCATGAGGACGTTTCCTTTACCTCATACAAGAGCTACAACACCTTTCTTGCAGAGCTACGTCCTGTCGTTGCCGACGTAAAGGAATACGATTCGTCCTTCTACCGAATGGAAAAGGTTCGCCACAGATCAAAGAATGATAATATGGCGCTCGGCATCTACGGAATTACAAATTCCACGTCAACCCTTAACCAAAAGGCTATCGACCTTGTAGCTGAGCTTGGCTACACGGGTCGTTCACACGGAACTATGTACAATGGCGGTACTGCGGTTGGTGATTCGCTTCTTGGTATAAAATACGTTATAGATTACAACACATCCACGAAATTCGACAATCTTTATACTAAGGTTGAGAGCATCGAGAGTCCTAAATACTCGGTTTACGAGAATCCCAACGCCCTCTCGCTTGCCTACGGTGTAAATGAAAGCATAAACGAATTTGACGGCAGCGAATACGAAAGCTATTTCAACCGTTATAATGCTCTTATTACCGCAATGCTCGGCGAGGAGGATACCGTTAATCTCTTCAAGCACGTTCGCTTGGAATCGATCTCAAGCGCTTCATGCACCGAAAACAAGCGACTTTCTCAAATCAAATACACCACCGAGGATAACGACGGAATGGTGTTCATTAACTATATAGCACCCGAATCGGGATACTATTACTTCTACTCCGACGGCTATGCCAGCGAGGAGCTTAAAATAAGCATTAACAATTCAAGCAGAGTAAATTACCTCGGAAAGGATTCCAACCATATAATTATCGGCGGATATTTTGAGGAAGGCTCATATATTTCGGTACAGATAACCATTCCCGAGGAGACCGAATTTACCATTCAAAATTCGCAAAACTTCCTTTGGTACTTCACAATGGAGGAATACAACGAAGTATTTGCAAGACTTAAGAGTGCTCCGCAGTTTGATATTGCGGCTTCGGCTTCAACCGAGGATACGCTTGTTGGTACTATAGAGACCACGCAAGAGAAGCAAACCATTCTCACCACTATTCCCTATGACAAGGGCTGGAAGGTTTACGTTGACGGCGAAATGATTGAAACCTACGAAACGCTTAACGCTCTTATGGCATTTGACATTGAGGGCGACGGAAAGCACGTTCTTGAGCTCAAATACAGACCGACCGAATATCTCCTTGGATTTTCGATTTCCGCAACCGCAATAATTTCCTTTATAGCTATCTGCGTTGTGGATTTTGTTCTTAAGAAAACAATCTTAAAGAAGCGCATCAGGGTTTACGAAAAGGATTACTTTGTTCTTGACGACATCGACAGCGAATATCTCCCACCAGTAGATGAAGTGCTTGAAAGCAATAAGAGCGGATGCGAGAATTACTCCGCAAAGGACACTAATGAAGACATTCAACAAGCAACCGATGCGGATATACTTGACGAAGCTAACCTGCCTAAGGACTCGTCGGACGAATCTAATAATTTCAAAACCTAAACACGGAGGACACAATGTTTTATTATATAAGCGGTAAGCTTGCACATCTTGCGCCGACCTTTGCGGTAGTTGAGGCAAACGGCGTTGGATACAAGCTTACGATATCGGGTACGACGCATGCGTCGATGCCACACCGTCTTACAGTGGACGAGCCACCCACAGTAAAGCTTTACACCTATATGGCTGTACGTGAGGACGGAATTGAGCTTTTCGGATTTATCACCGAGGAGGAGCTTGACTCCTTTAAGCTTCTTATAACCGTTTCCGGCGTAGGCCCTAAGGCGGCTATCTCGATTCTTTCCGAGCTCACGCCCACAAAGCTTGCTATTGCTATCTGCTCAGACGATAAGAAGGCTATCTCTCGCGCAAGCGGAGTTGGCCCCAAAAGTGCGGCTCGCATAGTGCTTGAGCTCAAGGATAAATTAAAGGGGCAAAGCTTTGCCGAGACCGAGGGCTCTCTTTCGGCAGAGGAATTTGCAACGGTTGGCGTTACTCCCTCGGGCAAGCGCAAGGATGCCATCACGATCTCATTCGGCACACCTCTTTTTATCATATCACAGTAAAAGCCATCGGTAGCCTTGCATAGCGCAAGACCGCCCATAAGCCTATATGCAATCG
>JAZLCC010000015.1:0-2540 GCA_045614065.1 Eubacteriales bacterium
TCACTTCTACAACAATGAACGAATTCAACTCAAAACAAAACTGACACCACTCGAAAAGCGATGTCAGTTCGTTGCTTAAAATTTAATATCTTCTACCTTAGAACTCTTTTTTGTGCTGTCCGCACAATTTGGGGCAGTTCAGAAAGTCCTAATAAGTGCTTGTTTAATTATCTTTGGTATAGGATTTATATATATAGGGTCGTCGTTCTTGAATTTTGCTCAACATTTGGGATTAAATTTTATGAAATGTTTCGCAAAATTCTTCGGTCACCGTTCGCAAAACAACTCACAGGGTTGTTTTGCTCACTGCGTTCGACTCCCTCACGGGTCCAGTTCAATCAAAATAAAAGATAGGCGCACTTATGTGCGCCTATCTTTTATTTTGGTGGACCCGAGGGGAGTCGAACCCCTGTCCGAAAACCTCTTGATACAACCTTCTCCGAGTGCAGTCCGTTTTTTGAAATTCCCCTCACGCGCCGTCAACGGACAGACTGCTCGATTGGGTAGCCATTTTTTGCATGGCGGGTTCAATGGCGAACGACCCGCGCACGTGCATCGCTTACATGACGCTCAGTCCGAGGTCGCGATACTCCTCGGAGGAACGGGTGGCATTATGCCACGGCACTGCCCTTAGGCAGCCATTGCTACAGTATTGTTAGCGTTTAATTTTAAGTTTTGGACCTTTTTAGAGATTGTCCGGCTCTACTCGCTTATCATACCTCAAAATCCCCGTCGAAACCTTTACGGGCCCGTATATATTAACCACTTTATCGGTTAAATTCTTTCATTTTTCTATCGATTTCTCGGTTAACTTCCTTTGCCGCTATTGCGTCTCGCTTATCGTAAAGCTTTTTGCCTCGGCAAAGTCCAAGTTCTACCTTTACGTTTTTGCCTGAAAAATAAAGCGAAAGCGGAACGAGCGTATAGCCCTTTTGCGTGAGCATTCCGTTTATCTTCATTATTTCTCGTTTGTGCATTAAAAGCTTTCTCTCGCGTCTTGGCTCTCTATTAAATATATTTCCTTTCTCGTAAGGACTTACGTGCATACCGAGCACAAAAAGCTCTCCGTCCTTTACCGAACAATAGGAATCCTTAAGATTTACCGCTCCTGCTCGAATGCTTTTTACCTCGGTGCCGAAGAGTGCTATTCCTGCTTCGTACTTTTCGTCAACGAAATAATCGTGCCAAGCTTTTTTATTCTGCGCAATGATTTTCGAGCCCTTTTTTTCTGCCATAGCTACTCTCCTTTCCTCGTATTGCATTTAATAGGAAGATTATTATATCACATTTTTGAATAATTTGCAAGTCCTTTACAATAAAAGTTTTTGGGGCTGTCTTTACTTTGATTTAAGACAGCCCCTTTTTGGGGGAGAATTATATTCGGCGGAGCTATTTTAAATATGCTTTTTTATTGCCGTTTTTCTACCGCCTCTCCGCCCGAGAGCTTTATGACCTCTTTAGCCGCATTGGAAAACTCATCTGCCTCGATTTTGAGGGGCTTTACAAGGTTTCCCTTTGTAAATATTCTCACGTATTCTGCGTTTTCGTCAACGAGGCCCTTGCTTTTAAGCGTTTGCAGACTGACTTTTTCATTTGAAGAGAAGTTTTCAGCTATTAAATCGAGGTCGATTTCTGCGCGTGTACCTTGTGCTCTTGTTCTTGAACCGACTTTGCAAAGCTCGTTTTCTTCTGCTTCAAAGAAGGCGTTTTCACCTAAAAGCGCACGCGATTTGTTCTCCAAGAGCTCTTGCTTTGGCTTGCCGTAAAGAAGCCTTTGCGTGTCTTTTTTGGGGCGGGTTGCTTCATTTTTAATTAATAGCGCTATCGTTGCGGCGAGCGCCACGATTGCAATAACGAGCAGAACCGCAAGGGCTACTCCGTTTTCGGGATATATTTTTGTTAGGATCGGCGCGAGCGGAATGATTGCCGACATAGGAAGATCGGGGAGATCGCTTTTCTCGTTATTCAAGCATTCTTCGCCGTTTCGCTTATGGCGCAGATAGAGGAGTGCTATGAGTATTGCAAATTCGACGATTAAAAGTATTACGAGAATTATTAGCAGAGGCTTTACGTTGAGGGTTGATTCAACTATAATATAATAATTTGAAAAATGATCGAGCTCGACGTTTATCAATTGATCTTTGCGTGATATTGGGTAGAACTCAACCGTCTCGCCGTTTATAAAAGCAAGGCCCAAGACGTTTTCCTCGCAAAGCTCGTTTGGAAGAAGCATTTGAAGCTGATAGCCCGAGGCCTCGCTATATACGCTTGAAAGCTCTATATCGAGTGTCATCGCAACCGATGCCGAGCGCAGAAGCTTTCGAGTTTCGTCATCGATAGGCTCATAAAGCCTTAACGTGTTATTCTTTGCGGCGTTGCGAATAAGCTTTTCAACATTTGCATCACTGTTTCTGCTAAGGAGCTTTATATAGAGGCTCGCATCGCTCATAATTCCATCCGAGAGATAAACACTGCCGAGAAGCCCTTTGGAAAAATCGTAGCCGTCGGGGTAGCGGAGCGAGGGGGTGCTTATATCGTAG
>JAZLCC010000016.1:0-17024 GCA_045614065.1 Eubacteriales bacterium
ATGATGCCGATACTTGAGCAATATCCCAATCTTTTGGTTATCGGCGCTCACTTTGGTGGATGGTCGGTTTGGGAAGAGGCTACCGAAAAGCTCTCTAAATACAACAATTTTTTGGTAGACTGCTCTTCTTCACTCTATGCAATATCTCCCCAAAAAGCAAAGGAGCTTATCCACACATACGGCGTTAAACGTGTATTGTTTGGAACC
This sequence comes from Eubacteriales bacterium, assembly GCA_045614065.1. Classification (GTDB taxonomy): domain Bacteria; phylum Bacillota; class Clostridia; order Oscillospirales; family CAG-272; genus HGM12713. The sequence goes on from JAZLCC010000016.1 coordinate 208, forward strand.
GATTACCCCTTGTGGAAACCCGAAATTGAGCTTGAAAGATTTATGCAGATCGAGCTCACCGACGAAGAGCGCGAAGACATCTTCTACAACAATGCGGCAAAATTATTTTTGAATAAATAATTTTCAAAAGCTACCCATTCAAACAAAATAACAAAAAGCAGTTTTACTACGATTTACCATAGAAAAAACTGCTTTTTTATTATTCCCTGCTTAATCAAAAGAAGAAATATCTTACCACAACGAGAATAAGCAATACCACTGCGGGAATTATGCTACCAACTATTAATTGCGACACCGTGTGTTGCTTTGTTCTTACGCTTGAAACGTATACGGGAACAACAAACAAGGTCTCTATTATAGCAGGAATATACATTCCAAAATAGATAAGCATTATAATAGGTCCGACTATACCGCATGCGTGTCCGCTCGCCTTTATTTTAAAGACCTTATTTAAAAGTATCATTCCCACTCCGCAAAGCAGATACTCTAAATATATAAGCTTTAACTCAACGGGCGCAGAGAATACAAACGCTATAACTACGCCAAGCAAATATCCGACAAAGGAAAATATCATTGCAAGAGTACGTTGACCGTCTCTGCCCTTATCCTTAAATTTAGGAATAAATCTCTGCAAGGGATATGCAAGCGTGGGCAAAAGCGCCACAAAAAACAATGCTCCCAAAAGGTGCCATATGCTACCGAAATAATCGGTATGAGCTATGTAAACAACGGTAAACAAAACCACCGCAAACACGGGCGGTATCGTTATTTTTCTTATCAACTTAAATATTTTATCCATATTAAACGCTCATCCTTATAATCTAAAAGCTACATTTCATTATACAATGAAATTGTTGAATTGTCAACAATTTTATTTAAAAATATAATTATTTGTTATATCTCCGTCGGAATCCAATGATATTTTTTCATCAATTTTCGATGCCTCCGGCTTAAAAATCGTCATAGCAATATCCTTGCATCTTGCAAAGACCTCTCGAACGTTACGTCTTATATGCCCCTCGTATGGGCGATAATCGGTGCTAACGCCATAAGCCTCTACGCCAAGGCTTTCGGCAATATATATCGCTCTATACAAGTGATATTCCTGCGTTACTATCACAATCCTTTCAGCACCGAACATCTCCTTTGCTCGGTAGATGCTCTCATAAGTTGAAAATCCTTCGTGATCCATAAATATATCACTCGACGGAACACCGCATTCAATTGCAGTTTTTTTCATAGCCCCAACCTCGTCGTAGTCCTCTCTTCCATGGTCTCCGCTCATAATTATTTTAGGCGCTACTCCTCTTTTGTAGAGGTCTACTCCACCGTAAACTCTATCCGCAAGTCGATTGCTCGGCTCGCCGTTTTCCTCTACCAAGCATCCGAGAACGATAATACAATCCACGTCCGAGAGCTTCTCTGCCTCTTCGGGGGTAATTATATGCCTGCCACTGAAATTTATTACGTATACATTCATAGCAAAGACCGCCAGAATGCAATTTAGCACAATGCTTGCAATCAATATCAACGCAATTATTAAAACTCGTTTTTTCTTTATATCTATCTTCATATCTATCTTTTATATCTTCCCTTTTTTCTATTTTGATAACCTAAAAAATCACTGTAATAATTATACCGCGACGAAAAGCTTGTGTCAATAATATACCAAAAATAAAAAGATTGTATTTTTTTGGAAAATATTTATAGTATCGTTTAGCGAATATTCCTTGACAAAGCTTTATTTTTATAGTATAATAAATTGTTATGCTATGCGAAAAAATATATATTTGGAGGTTATCCGATGAATTATGACGTATTAATAATCGGTGCCGGTCCCGGAGGCATTTTTTCGGCTTACGAGCTTTCAAAGCTTGCTCCCTCTCTCAAAATAGCGGTTTTTGAGGCGGGCAATCCGCTTAATCGCCGAGCATGTCCAATTGACGGCAAAAAAATAAAGTCCTGTATCGAGTGCAAGACCTGCTCTATTATGAGTGGTTTTGGTGGCGCAGGCGCTTTCTCTGACGGAAAATATAATATTACCAACGACTTTGGCGGAACTCTTTACGAATATATCGGCAAGCAACAGGCTATTGAGCTTATGAAATACGTTGATGAGATAAATATGCTCTACGGAGGAGAAGGAACAAAGCTCTACTCCACCGCAGGCAGTAAGTTCAAAAAGATTTGTATGCAAAACGACCTTCACCTCTTAGAGGCTTCGGTTCGCCATTTGGGTACTGATATAAACTACGTTGTTCTCGAAAACATTTACGAATATCTTTGCGAAAAGGTAGATTTCTTCTTTAACGCTCACGTCGACAAAATAAGCTACAACGACGGTACTTACACCATCTTGGTTGGAGATAAGGAATACACCGCAGACAAATGTATAATTTCGGTTGGAAGAAGCGGAAGCAAATGGATGGAATCGGTTTGTGCCGACCTTGACATTCCTACCGAATCTAACCGTGTTGACATCGGTGTACGCGTTGAGCTTCCTGCAGAGGTATTCTCACACCTTACCGATGAGCTTTACGAAAGCAAGATAGTTTACAAGACCCGCCAATACGGAGACCGAGTTCGTACCTTCTGTATGAACCCCAAGGGCGCCGTTGTAACCGAGAACACTAACGGAATTATAACCGTTAACGGCCACAGCTACGAGGACCCCGCAAAGCAAACGCAAAACACAAACTTTGCATTGCTTGTGGCAAAGCACTTCTCCGACCCCTTTAAATATTCCAACAGCTACGGCGAGTCTATTGCAAAACTTAGCAATATGCTGGGTGGCGGAGTTATCGTTCAGCGCTTTGGCGATCTCATTCGCGGTCAGCGCTCAAACGCTAACAGAATCGAAGAATCCTTTGTTGTTCCCACGCTTAACGCAACGCCCGGAGATCTCAGCCTTGTTCTTCCCAAGCGTATTCTTGACGGCATTATAGAAATGATCTATGCTCTCGACAAGATCGCTCCCGGAACGGCGAATGACGATACCCTTCTCTACGGCGTAGAGGTTAAATTCTACAATATGGAAGTTAAGGTCAACGAAAATCTCGAAACAAAATACGACGGACTTTACATTATCGGCGACGGAAGTGGAATTACCCACTCACTCTCACACGCATCCGCAAGCGGCGTATACGTTGCAAGACAGATAGCAGAAAAAAGCGATAATTAAAATTTTTTAAAAAAACAAGAGCAAGAATAGAAGGTATTGATCCTTTTATTCTTGCTCTTTTTAACTTTTATAGCTTTTTATTATTCTTTATCCGTAATCTCTGCGTGCAGCTCCTGCAAGGACTTGATAACTCCGCAACCCGGCATCTTCATAGACTTGATACCGCTTGCGGTAGCCTTTGCCGCCGCTATCGTAGTCATATACGGAACCTTTTTCTTAATAGCCGCTTTACGCAAGTAGCTATCATCTACAACGTCGTCGCCCGTTGTGGGAGTGTTTATTACGAGGTCTACCTTGCCGTTAACTATCATATCGTTAACGTCGGGTCTTGCCTCGCCAAGCTTGTAAACAAACTCGGAAAGTATGCCCGCATCAGTCAATGCCTTCTGCGTACCCTTTGTGGCAAGTATGCGGAATCCGCACTCGGAAAGATCGCGAGCCACGTCAAGCATTTCTTCCTTATCCTTATCTCCTACCGAAATAAGAACTCTACCCGAGAGAGGCAACTGCGTCTGCGTTGCTTCCTGAGCCTTCATAAATGCTTCGCCATAGTAGTGCGAAAGTCCCAATACCTCTCCCGTTGATCTCATTTCGGGACCAAGCAAGGGGTCTACCTCTGGGAACATATTGAACGGGAATACCGCTTCCTTTACGCCGTAGTAAGGAATATTACGCTCCTTGAGATTCAATACGGGAGATTCTCTGCCCGTGATCTCGGATGTAACTATATCTATTGCCAAGGGAACCATTCTTATATTACATACCTTTGAAACAAGCGGAACTGTACGCGATGCTCTCGGATTTGCCTCCAATACGAAGACCTTTCCGTTCTCAATTGCGTACTGCATATTCATAAGGCCCTTAACGCCCATTTCCTCTGCTATTCTACGGGTATAATCCTTAATGGTAGCAACGTTCTCCTCGGAGATATGACGAGAAGGAATGATGCACGCCGAGTCGCCCGAGTGAACGCCCGCAAGCTCGATATGCTCCATAACCGCAGGAACAAACGCGTGTGTGCCATCGCTTATAGCATCTGCCTCACACTCAAGAGCGTGGTTCAAGAATCTGTCTATAAGTATGGGACGATCAGGCGTAACGCCAACGGCTGCCGCCATATATTTCTTCAAATTCTCGGAATCATAGACCACTTCCATTCCTCGTCCGCCAAGAACGTAGGAAGGACGAACCATAACGGGATAGCCTATGCGCTCTGCAATTACAAGCGCCTCGTCAACCGTTACCGCCATACCCGACTCGGGCATAGGAATTTCGAGCTTTTCCATCATAGCGCGGAAGAGATCGCGGTCCTCTGCAAGGTCGATAACCGCAGGGGGAGTGCCCAATATCTTTACGCCGTTCTTTTCAAGATCGGATGCCAAATTAAGAGGAGTTTGGCCGCCGAACTGTGCAATAACGCCTATCGGCTTCTCCTTATGATAAATGCTCAATACGTCCTCTAACGTGAGAGGCTCGAAATAGAGCTTATCCGACGTGTCATAGTCGGTAGAAACCGTTTCAGGGTTGCAGTTAACTATAATAGTTTCAAATCCAAGCTGCTTTAATGCCTTGGATGCGTGAACACAGCAATAGTCAAATTCTATTCCCTGACCTATTCTGTTAGGACCGCCACCCAAAATCATTACCTTAGGCTTGCCCTCGGAAATGGGGTTTCTATCGGTTCCGTTATAGGTGGAATAATAGTACGCCCTGTCCGCCGTACCGCTAACGTGAACGGGCTCCCAATTCTCTACTATGCCGAGCTCGGTTCTTCTGTTGCGAATACTATCCTCGGGAATTTCGAGAATCTTGCTCAAATATTTATCAGAGAATCCGTTCTTCTTTGCGCTTTCAAGCGCTTCATCGGTGGGAAGCTTGCCCTTTGATGCGCAAAGTGCGTTCTCCTCCTCAACCAACTCAAGCATCTGCTCGATGAACCAATGCTTTACCTTGGTTATCTGATGAATCTCATCTGCGGTAGCGCCCTTTCTAAGAGCCTCATACATCATAAAATGACGCTCACTTGAAGGAGTGTGCAATCTACGAAGAAGCTCTTCCTTGGAAAGGCTTGCAAAATCCTTGGCATATCCAAGACCGTAGCGTCCTGTTTCGAGGCTTCTGATAGCCTTTTGGAATGCTTCCTTATAGGTCTTACCGATGCTCATTACCTCGCCTACAGCGCGCATCTGCGTGCCAAGCTTATCCTCAACGCCCTTGAACTTTTCAAATGCCCAACGAGCAAATTTGATAACAACGTAATCGCTATCGGGAACGTACTTATCAAGAGTACCGTACTTACCGCAAGGAATATCCTTTAAGGTGAGTCCTGTTGCAAGCATTGCCGAAACAAGAGCTATCGGGAATCCCGTAGCCTTTGAAGCCAATGCCGAGGAACGAGAGGTTCTGGGGTTTATTTCAATAACGATATCTCTATCGGTCTTAGGATCGTGCGCCCACTGTACGTTGGTACCGCCTATTACCTGAACCGACTCAACTATCTTATAAGACTTTTCCTGAAGTCTCTTTTGTACGCTTTCGGGAATAGTGAGCATAGGAGCCGAGCAGAACGAGTCGCCCGTGTGAACTCCCAAGGGGTCGATATTCTCTATAAAGCATACCGTTATCATATTGCCGTCCTTATCACGAACGACCTCTAACTCAAGCTCTTCCCAACCGAGAATGGACTCCTCAACCAAAACCTGTCCTACAAGGCTTGCCTGAAGTCCGCGTGCGCAAACCGTGCGAAGCTCGTCAACGTTGTATACCATTCCGCCGCCTACGCCGCCCATAGTGTATGCGGGGCGCAAAACAACGGGATATCCGAGTCTATCGGCAATTTCAAGCGCTTGATCAACGGAATATGCGACCTCGCTTCTTGCCATCTCGATGCCCAAGCTATCCATAGTATTCTTGAATGCAACACGGTCCTCACCGCGCTCGATAGCATCAAGCTGTACGCCGATAACCTCAACGTTATACTTTGCCAAAACGCCTGCCGCCGCAAGCTCCGAGCAAAGATTCAAGCCGGATTGTCCACCCAAGTTTGGGAGAAGCACGTCGGGACGCTCTTTTGCAATGATCTGCTCCAAGCGAGATACGTTCATAGGCTCTATGTACGTAGCATCTGCCATCTCGGGGTCGGTCATAATGGTAGCGGGATTAGAGTTAACCAAAACTATCTCATACCCCAAATTTCTCAACGCCTTACATGCCTGCGTGCCTGAATAATCAAATTCACAAGCCTGACCGATGATAATGGGACCCGAACCAATAATTAAAGCCTTTTTCTTCATAAAAATTGTAACCTCTTAAAATAATAAATGTTCCACTTAAACGATTATTATATAAAAACACACATTTTTTCTTATTATATCACAACTTTTAAAATAATTCAATTAGTATAAAAGAAAAAAACGATTTATCTCCAATATTTTTTTACAAATTATCGAAGATAAATCGTTATATTATATTTAAATCAGTTTTTTCCCTCGGTAAAGATGATATTAGGCTTTACCTCTGCGTATTCCTCACCTATCACTCCGTTGAGATAATCAACAACGTATGCCTCAAAAAGATCGATATCTATCATTCCGTCATTCTGCAAGATCGTTGCAGATTCAAACATACTCATTCCGCCGCCAAACTCAAGAAGATGGTAGCTGTCCGATGCAAGAGAATACTTTTTGTTAAGGTCGATAGCCTCGTACTCTCCGCTCTCCTTATTCAATATCTTAATATCGTAAACTCTGTATTCACCGTCTACGCTTATAAACACGTCGTTTACGTCGGTCCTTACGGAGGTTTCAATACTTGTATCTACCGAGAAGGTAATACCTGAAACGTGCGGGAATGAGCCCTCCTCAGAAGGCCATGCTCTAACGGTTAATTCAAGAAAATCCTTTATTACCTGACCGCTTACCTCTAACACTACCACCTTATTGTTGTACGGGAATACACTCAAAAGATCGTTAAACGTAACGTCGCCCTTATCCATAGGTGCGCGAATACCGCCGCCGTTTACGTAGCTGATATCCGCTCCCGTAACGATGCGGTAAGCATCGGAGCAAAGGTCGCCAAGGTTAGTCTCTGCGTTTCTTACAAGGCGATTTCCATCGGCATCGTGAGTGATAAAATCAACCTCACTAACAGCTATCTTGCGGTTGCCAAGCTCGGCATATTCCTCGGTTATCTCTGCAATGCGAGCGTCAACCGCGGCATCGGTCTTGGTATATTCCTCGGTCTTTATAAGCTTTGTGGAAATCTCGCCATTCTCTATTGTAAGCTTACCGATATGCTCAAACTTTGTGCCTGTAGATGTCAATATAACCTCGTCTCCGCTCTCGTCGGTGAGCTTCATATTCTCTATAACGCTATGCGAATGTCCGTCAAGAACCACGTCAAAGCCATCGGTGTTAGCAACGAGATCAACGATGTCGGTATACTGAGGGTCGGGCTCGTAGCCTATATGCGAAAGCGCTATTACGTAATCTGCTCCCTCTGCCTTAGCAGAATCGATATTCTGCTGAATGATATCATAGAGCGTTTCGGTATTAAAGGTATAGATATAATTGCCGTTATCATCCTTGAACTGTGCGGGAGCGGATGAGGTAATGGTGCTCGGGGTAGTGATGCCGATATACGCTATATCAACCTCGCCGTATGACACTATGGTATAGGGATCAAAATAAGATTTGCTCTCGCCTATTCTTTGAAAATTACAACAAACGGGCTTTGTTTTCATCATAGCAACAAGCTCGTTTAAGCGGGTGAGCTTATAATCAAATTCGTGATTACCAAGCGTTAATGCATCATAACCGACAATATTCATAAGGCTTATTATATACTCGCCCGAGGATATTGCACCTATACTGCTTCCCTGCACGTAATCTCCCACCGAAACCACGCCAACGTGATCGTATTCGCTTTTAAGCTCGTTTTTCATAGCGGCGAGCTTAGAATAGCCCTCTATTGCGCAATGCACGTCATTTTCATACAATATTGCAATAGATTCATCACTTATTGCTGAACCGCTCTCGGGAGCAAGAGTTTCACTACCGTTATCAACGGTCTCGCTCTCAGTAGCATCGGTTGCATCGTTCTGCTCATTTGCACCGCAGGATGCGAGCAAGAGCACAGACAAGATCATACAGAGCGCTAAAAATGCGCTTAAAATTCTTTTCTTTAACATATTTTTTCTTCCTTTTAGCAAATGCTTTATATTTTTGAAATCGAGTTAAAGTAATTATTTTTCAAAGCCCTTATCGTGAATAGTCAAGGTAGACATTTCAACGGGGAGGAAGAAGCAAAGTCCGTGTGCATCGGTTCCTACGCCCGCCTTTTCCTTAATTGCCTCGGCAATCTTTATCGCAATATCCTTTTCAACCACGCTAAGAACTATCTCTTTCTCGGTATCTATCGTAATTCCAAGAATGGTCTTGGGCTTTGCAACCGAGCCTCTTGCGTTGATAATAGTTGCTCCCGTTGAGCCGAGAGAGCGCGCTATCTCAACAATTTCCGAGGAAAATCCCGCATTTACTATGATATATAATGCTTTTAATTCTTTCATTGTAGATCCTCCCTTTTAAAACGCAATTCCCTCTACCGAAACGCTAAAGGCGATTCCCGTATTGGGCTTGTTGAAATTGTATTTATCATAGAGTAGATTTATAAGCTGCTCTGCCTTTTCATTTTTCAAAAGGCAGGATATCATAACCTTCTGCTGTACCGACTCAAAGCCGAATGCCGCGGCAACGGCGCTTGGGCTCATAGAGCCGTGGGCGTATACTATTTCTATTCCGCGAGCTCCGTACTCGTCAAGAAGGCTTAAAAACTTTTTCTTTGTTTTTTGCTCTGCTATTATAACCAAATATTGCAGACCATTTACGTTTACGTGAACGTTACTCATTTTTCACCGTCCTCGCTTTCATTCGATTTTTTTCTGACGTAATCAGCCTCTGCTTCGTCAACAAAGCTTGCGATATCGTCAAAGCTATCCTTAGCCGTCTTAGCGGCAAGCTTAACACGAATATCGTATATAATTCCAAGAGCTTGTATTGCAATTAAAGGCGTTACCGAAATAAAGGATATTATTCCAAATCCGTTTGTGAGTATAGAGAGCTCACCACCGCGTGCATCGGCTACCGACTGAGCAATGCTTAACGTTAGAGGCGTTAAGAATGCTGAGGTAAGCGCTCCGCCCGTAACTCCGCCCGAGTCAAACGCAAGCCCTACAAAGAGCTTTGGAGTAAATATCATCATTATCAATGATACTGCGTAAAGAGGAACAAGGAAATAAAGAATGTTTATCTCGGTCAAAATTTTAAGTATCGAAAGAAGAGATGCAAATCCTATTCCGATAGCTAAGGTTATTCTTATAGTCATCTTCTTTATATGACCGTTTGTAAGCTCCTCTATTTGGTCTCCAAGCACGGTAACCGCAGGCTCGGAAACGGTTATTGCAGCACCGAGAATGAATCCAACGAGCAGGAGAAGCCACTTAAATCCCTCGGGGCGTGTGGGCGCAAAGAATATCTGACCTATATACTGTCCCACAAAGCCAAAGCCGTAATCTATGCCCGAAAGGAATATCAAAAGTCCAACGTAAACGGGTATTACACCGAGCATAAGCTTTAAAAAGGCTTTTTTGTGAAGCTTTAAGAAGAACAAAAGGAACGGAATTGAAATAAGGATTATCGGCAATATGGCAAGCGCCACGTCTCCGAGATTTCCAAGGAATATATCGAGAATTCCCTTTTCGGTTGCTACGTCATAGGCGTTCTCGGGTGGAAGCCTTCCGCCGTTTACCGCCTTTAAAATTATACCGTAAATAAGCACCGAAACTATAGGTCCTACCGAAGAAATACCGATTATTCCGAGAGAATCGTCATTTGTTTTGCTCTTTGAGAAGGTTGCCGAAATACCAAGTCCGAGCGCCAATATAAAAGGCACCGAAACGTCGCCCGTGGTAGCTCCGCTTCCGTCAAAGGCAAGCGCTATAAACTCACTCGGAGAGAAGATAACGAGTATGAATACAAGTATGTAAAGCGCCGCAAAAACGAGCTTGATATTTATATTTTTTACAATTCGAACAAGCGCTATCGCAACGCCTATGCCTATGCCTGTTCCCGTTATCCAAATAAATAACATTCTGCTAACCAACGGAATAATAATTCCTATTTGATTTGCGAGCACCGAAAGCGCAGGCTCTGCCACGGTTGCAAGAAGTCCGAACACAAAGCCAAAGGTTAATACAAACGCAAGATTATTATATTTTGCAAATGAGCCGCCCACCATTCGTCCTATTGGCAAAATACTTGTTTCAAGACCGACAAGAAACATTGCTTGACCAAACACAACGCAGATATATCCGATGATTATCTTTAGATAATCCGCAGGCGAGCTTAGCGGCGCTACAATCAAGCAAACGGCAATAATAACTGCAAGCGGAAGCGAGGAAACAAAGGTTTCCTTCACCGTTTGAAAAAACTTTGATTTCATTTTTTCTCCTTTCCGATTTATTTTCAAAACAACACTATAATTATATCATAAATTTATGAATTTTTCCACATCTGATATGAAAATAAAATATAAAAAAACTGTCTCATTAAAACGCAAAGCACAGTTTAATGAGACAGTCTCATTTTATTTAAATCAGTCCTCTAAAGGTTCATCCTCGCGACGAAGGAAGAAGAGTCCGTAGCCCGCAAGCCAAGGGCCGTTATGGCATCCGCTAACGGGAGACATAATAACGTCCTCGTGGTTAGTTTCAATTCCAAACTTGCCCTCGATCTCCTTAAGGGTCTTAATAACCGAAGGACCTGTGTAGATATGCCACAAGATATAATCCTTAGGATCTCTATCGCCAATAATCTCCTTGATAGTCTCGCAGGTTCTAACCAAAGCCTTCTTTTGAGTACGGATACTCTCAAGCGCAACTATCTCGCCCTCCTTTGAGAAATGTATCAAAGGACAAATGTTGAGAAGCTGACCCATAAACGCCTTACCGCCCTTAAGTCTACCGTTGTAAATAAGATAATCAAGCTTACCGTCGATTCCAACGAACTCCTGATGCTTCATTGCCCAACGAGTCTCCTTAAGAATATCCTCTGCGGACATTCCCTTTGCGGCGTATTCTGCCGCCTTTATTGCCAAAAGTCCCTCGCCGAAGCAGGTTATCTTGGTATCTACCACGTGGATCTTCAATTTATCCTCGTAATCCTTTGCTATAAGGCATATCTTATTGTATGTACCGCCGAGAGCCGAAGAAATTGCGTATACGATGGTTTCATCGTATCCTTCCGCAATAGCGCGCTCAAAATGCTCCATTATCTCCTCGGTGTCGGGCATACCCGTATAGGGCAAATTATTCTTAGGGTCCTCAATGGTTTCAAGCTGTTCGTAAAAATCTACGGGGTCAAGATCGATTCCCTCTCTGTATTCCTTGCCGTTAAAGAAAATGTGAATACGAATGATATCGATTCCAAGTGCTCTGTAACGTTCGGGAGCGTATTCTATGCATCCCGTTGAAGTACACATAATTTTAATTTTTGACATTGCTTTATCCCTCTCAAATTATTTATATTTTGTATTTTTAAATTACTCGATAGCAACGAGGTAATCGTAAACGTCCTGACCACCCTCGTATACTGTGAGCTCATAATCCTCATAAGTCTCTTCGATTTTCTCGGTGAGCTCTGCTCTCTTCTCTGCGCTTACGTTTTTGCCAACAAAAACGGTAATTATCTCACAAAGGTCGATATCAACGCTCGCAAGCATTGCCATAACGGCATCCTCGGGAGTTTTTTCTACCGCAACTATGCTTCCCTCGCTTATCGAAATATAATCGCCAACCGAAATTTCCTTTCCGTCAACAACGGTATTGCGCACTGCGCAGGTAATCTCACCGTCGATAACACCGCTTGCCGCATTCTCAACACTTGCAACCAAGGCGTCTATATCCTTGATTCCGGGAGTAATTACCGACAAGGCGCTAAAGCCTTGAGCAATATTCTTTGTGTTGATAACGTAAACCGATGCGTCGGTATATATCTGCGCCGCTTGCTTTGCGGCAAGAATGATATTCTTATTATTGGGAAGAACGATAATATTCTTTGCATCGCATTCCTTAAATGCGTCAATAAAATCTTCTATTGATGGGTTTGCGCTCTGACCGCCCGAAACTATTCTGTCTGCGCCCATCTGCGTGAAGAGTGCCGACATTCCGTCGCCTTGAGCTACGGTAATAACCGCAAAATCCTTTTTCGGAGCCTTCGGCTTTGCTATTTCCTCGTTAGATGCTTGCTCGGTCTTCTCTTCCTTTTTATCGTCGGTATGCCCGATATTCATATTTTCTATCTTAACCGTCAAGAACTCACCATACGCCTGCATTTTAGAAAGCACGTCGCCGGGTGTGAATGTGTGCACGTGTACCTTAACGATATCGTCCTGCTTATAGGCAACTATACTGTCGCCGCCCATCTTCTTTAATTCATCGATAACGGGATCGATCTCAAAGCTATCAGGGTCGGTCTTGCTTGTTGTCAAGCGAAGCAAGAACTCGGTGCAGTATCCGTATTCGAGCACACTGTTACGAGTGAAGGTATCGATATCGATAGTGCTTGCCGCAGACTTATGCTCTGCCATCTCGTATCTTATTTCCTTGCCCTCAAGAACCTCTTGCATTCCCTCTGCTATATAAAGATAGCCTGCGGCACCCGAGTCAACAACGTCTGCCTCTGCAAGTGCGGGCAATATATTCTTTGTATTTTCAAGAGATTTCTTTGCTCTCTCTATATGCAATCGGTAAAAATCCTCAAGGGTGGAATCCTCGGTCAAATTCTTTGACGCATACTCACTACTCTCTCTAAACACGGTGAGAATAGTTCCCTCAGTTGGATTTTGAACTGCGGCATAGGATTTTTTAATTCCCGACAAATATGCCTCGGCAAGGGTTACGGTGCTAACGCTGTCGTGTCCCTCAAGAACCTCGTTGATGCCCGAGAATATCTGCGAAAGAATTACTCCCGAGTTACCTCTTGCAGAGAGCAAGATGCCACGAGAGAACTTCTTTGAAAGCTCGCCTATGCTATCTGTTTCGAAATTTTTTATTGCAGCCAAGCCGCCCTCAATGGTGCTCAACATATTAGTACCCGTATCACCGTCGGCAACGGGAAAAACGTTCAACGCGTTTAATTCCTTTATATGAATTGCAAGCATTCCCGCACCGCCCAAAAGCATCTGCGAATAACGCTTTCCATCGATCATTTTTGTATTCATATCATACCTCTGTCAAATGAATTTAGACATAATTCTACATTATACAATAGAATTATACTCTCCTTTTCTAAACTGAAACGAAACAATCGATATTTTTTTAAAGCAAAAACGAGAATAGCTCTCTACTATCCTCGTTTTTATTTCTAAATAAGTTAAAATATTACTGTTTTTTGGGAATTGTAACGAAAAAGGTAGTAAGTCCGTTCTCGCTGATAACTCCAACCGTTCCTCTATGAAGCTCGATTATCCTTTTTACAATTGCAAGTCCTATTCCGTTTCCCTGCGTTGCGTGTGATTCGTCGGCTTGATAAAACTTGTTAAATATTCTCTTCTGCTTTTCAATCGGTATCTCGCTTCCCGTATTGCTTACCTTAACAAGAAAATATTTATCCTTATCGTTTATTTCGATTGCAACAGTTCCGTCAATCGGAGCAAACTTGATTGCGTTATCAAAAAGATTTATCCAAACCTGCTTTAAAAACTCCTCATTTGCCTCAATAATATGCTCGTCAAAGCTTAACTGAAGGTCAATATTTTTACCCGTCCACTTCTCCTCAAGCAGCAAAAGCGCCGAGCGTATCTGCTCCGAGAGATTGAAGCGTGTTATTCCCGTTAGAATATTTTGATTTTCTACCTTTGTTAAATTCAATACGTTGCTTGCCATTGAGGAAAGACGCATAGATTCCTCACGAATGGCTCTTGCATACTGTATTCTCTCTTCCTCGGTGATATTCCCCACCTCTAAAAGATTAGCAAGACCCATTATTGAAACTATCGGCGTTTTAAACTCGTGAGAAAAATTGTTGATAAAGTCGTTACGAAGCATCTCGGTATTTTCAAGCTCGCCCGCCATAGTATTAAAGCTATCGGTAAACTCCTTTATTGCGGGATGTGCCGATGCGCCTCGCTTAAATTCAAGCCTCGTTTTAAAATCTCCCGCCGCCAAGCGATTCATTTTGTTTATGATATCGTTAACGGGCTTCAAGGGGATTCGGCTTGCAAAAAACGTAATTACACCGCCTATAAAAAGGCTTATCAGCGACATAAAGAGAAGCACGGGACCGAGCTTTAGTCCACCGTCCTCGTCAACGATAACGTTTGCCTCGGTAAGTATCAAAAGTCCAAGCGCCGTAAGCGAAATTGCCAAAAGCAAAATCCCGAACACAAAGAAAAATATCACTATCGTGAGCGACATTCTCGAGGTCTTCTCTTTAATTTTTGCAAAATTTATCGAGTTTGTAAAGCCTATGGAATTTGATTTTTTCATATCTTCTTGACCGCCTTATATCCAAGTCCTCTGACCGACTCTATCTCAAACTCGCTCCAGCTCTCGAACTTTTTACGGAGTCTGCCAACGTGCACGGTAACGGTCTCCCATCCCGTTTCACTATCTGCGCCCCATATCTCATCCATAAGCTGAATACGTGTAAATATCTTACCCGGATAGGAAAGAAGCTTATAAAGTACGAGAAATTCCTTTTGCGGAAGCTCTATTACCTCTTCCCCGCGCGTTACCGTTAAGGAATCATAATCGATAACCACGTCGCCTATAACTATCTTTCGCTCGTTTGCTATCTTTGCACGTCGCAAAAGCGCCTTAATTCGATATAAAAACTCATCCTGATTAACAGGCTTTGTCATATAATCGTCGGTACCAACGGCAAATCCACGATTTTTATCAATGGGCATCTGCTTTGCCGAAACCATTAAAATAGGCAAGTTATTATCATTCTCACGCAGCATCTTGGTAAGCTCATATCCGTCCATTCTGGGCATCATAATATCGAGAACTATAAGGTCTACGTGCCCCTTATCCATCATATTAAGAGCATCCTCACCATCACTTGCAACCGATACCGTATATCCGTTACTTTCAAGCAACGCCTGAAAATACATTCTTGTATTTTTATCATCGTCCACAACAAGAATATGGAACACCTATCTTCACCTCTTTACGTTTATATGAAATAATTATGCCTTTACTATTTTTGCTCCAAAGGGAGAGAATGCAAGCTTCATAAGCTTAAAGCAACGCAAGCCCTTAGGGATGCCTATTATTGTGATGCAGTTGAATACTCCGCAAATAAGATAGAACAAAGCCATTTCCCAGCCACCGAAAATTATCCAAAGAACGTTGGCTATTGGATGCGTCTTAAATCTCAGCTCAACCTTTTTTCCAAACGGAAAGAGCGAAAGCCTTGCCACCTTAAAGCACTGAATGCCAAACGGGATTCCTATTATAGTTATGCAAAGTATGATACCGAAAAGCGACCACATAAGGGCAAGCCATATTCCGCCGAATATAAACCATAAAATATTAGCAAAAGTCTTCATTTTCGATCCTCCTAAATTAAAGTTAACGATTGATATACGTTCTAATTGCCGTATATAATTATTTTACCATATTTTTGCGTGTTTGTCCATTCTTTTTTGAATTTAGAAGCAAAAAAGACCGCCTTGCTACCGTTTGAGATAGTAAGGCGGTTATCTTTATTTAGAATTACATTTCTTTTCGCAAGTAAGAACGGCCATAAGGTCGGCATCGGTCTTAATGTCCGTGGTGAAGGAAAACTCATCAATAAGCATCTTTTTTGCTCTGCTGAGAGTTGTAATATCCCCCTGCGTTACGTGTATCTTTTCGTGATCTATGATTGTATGTATAAGCTTTATAAGAACCTCACGGTTGCCCTCGGAGATTATATCACGAAAAGCGTTTGTTCTCGGCCTTGAGATATCTATCCACTCGATTCTCTCGTCCTTAAGTCTCTCTGCAAGAGCATTAACGTCATCCGCCGAGCAAAGCGGACGCATTTTGGCAACAAGTCTCTCATTGTCGGTAGGAACGAAGAGCTTAGAATTTGGATCGCTAACGGGTGATAAAACGTAAAAATCCTTAAACTCATTCAATGCGCCGAATCTTTGCCTTTTAATTTCGGCAACGACACATATTCCCTCGGAGCGATAGCTTACGTAAGTTCCAACGTTATACATCATTTCACCTCTGTCATAACTTGCTATAAATATTTTATCACATTTTGTCAAAAAAAGCAAAGGAAAATTTCAACAAAAAGAAATTTTTTTCAAATTCTTTTTTGTTGCTTTTAAAGAGATATAAGATTATACCCGAAATTCCTGCTCTTGCAATACTCTGCCTCACGCTTATGCGAGGTCAAGAATATTATCTGCACTCCCTCATCGCAAAGCGAGGAAAGAAGCTCCATAACTCTTGCAAGACGAGTATCGTCAAGCTGGCAAAGCGATTCGTCGAATATTATCGGCGGATGCTCGTTGCCGTATATCTGCATTATAAGCGCAATACGCAATGCGATATACGCCGCATCCTTTGTTCCTGCGCTCAAAA
>JAZLCC010000017.1:0-5107 GCA_045614065.1 Eubacteriales bacterium
TGTTCTTATAAAGAAGGGACAGATAGTAGAAAAAATTTCCGAGGGCGATATTGTAGAGCGCCTGATTAGCGAGATCAAAAAAATTTAAGTGTTGAAAATGGGATGTAGAAATGGCAAAAACATTAGGAGAGCTTTTAAATAAATATATACCCAGTGATGCCGAAGCCGCTATTTTAAATAGCGGCATCGTTTCACGTTCTCTCGTTGATAAGGAGAAGCGTTGTCTTGAGGTGCACGTTGATTTTCAAAGTGTGATTTCAAAGGAGCGTCTTTATGCTCTTGAGGAGAACGTTTGCAAGGCGTATGATCTTCGTATGTGCAAGATAAAGCCACACTATAACAGTGAGAGCTTTTCCATTGAGTATATGAAGGATATATTGCTTGAAACCGAGCGAGAGGGCATTGTTGCAAGAGGCTTTTTCGGTGATTATGATTATACTGTAAGCGGTAACGTAATAACCGTAAAAATTCCTTTTTCGGGCGTTGGTATAGATCTTCTCGAATGCGCCAAAACGCCATCAATTATAGAATCTATAATCAAAAGCGAGTTTGATTTGAATTATAAGGTTGTCATTGAGCAAAACGGAAATAACGTTATGGAAATGTCAAACGATTTTCGCTCAAGACTTGAAAACATAGATAGGCAGATACATAGCGCAAGCGAGCGTTATACGGTAACGCTTAAGGCTGCAGATCATTCTGCGGTATCAGTTCAACCCGAAAATCGTTTGCCGAGACTTATTTCGGTCTACGGAGATTGCGAAATAGAAAAGATAGACGATGGAACGCTTAAAATAGGAAGCTCGGTGTTTGATATATCCTCGCCGCAATACGTGGTGGGTATTCCGTTTAAAATCGAGCCTGTTTTGATAGCCTCTATCGATCGCCCCGTAAAGAATATCACCTTTATAGGCGAGGTCTTTAATTATACCGAGGAAGAGGCGAGAAATAAGGATAAAATGAACGTTTCCTTCGGTATTTTTGACGGACACGCATCTATCTTTGTAAGACGCTATTCTATGGATGTAGAGGATGCAAAGGAGCTTAAGGGATTAGTTAAGAACGGCTTTGCTATTGCCGTAAGGGGATATACCAAGGGCGAGCGAAACGATGAGACCGAGCTCTTTATGAATTATTCCGATATCGCCGTAATATCCAAAAAGGGAAGAAGGGACGATGCGCCCGAAAAGCGTGTTGAGCTCCATCTTCACACAACTATGTCAACAATGGATGCACTCATTCCACCCGACGTTGCGGTAAAAACGGCGCATAAGTGGGGACACAAGGCGGTTGCAATAACCGACCACGGAAACGTTCAGGGATTCCCCGAGGCAATGCTTGCCGCCGATAAGCTTGGAATGAAGGTTATTTACGGAATGGAAGCATATTTTGTAAATAATACCGCAAGCGTTATTTACGGTAATTATGCAGGCGGATTTGACGAGGAGTTTATTGTATTCGATATCGAAACAACTGGTCTTTCTGCGGCAAATTGCAAGATAACCGAAATAGGTGGCGTTAAGATCAAAAACGGAGAGGTGCTCGAGCGCTTTAATAGCTTTGTTAACCCCGAATGTCCTATTCCAAAGGAGATAGTTGAGCTCACGGGCATAACCGACGAAATGGTTGCCGACGCTGATACGATAGACGTTGTTTTGCCTAAATTCTTTGAATTTACGGGCGATCGACTTCTTATTGCGCATAATGCGGATTTCGATACGGGATTTATTCGTGTTGCCGCAAAAAATCTCGGTCTTGAATTTAAGAATCCTTATCTTGATACGTTGGGACTTGCAAGAGCTATTATTCCGACCTTGAAGAGCTATAAGCTTGATAGACTTGCAGATCATTATAAGCTTGGAGAGTTTAATCATCATAGAGCGTCCGATGATGCAGAGATGCTTGCAAACATCTTCTTTAAGATGTTAGAGCAGCTTCAAAACTCCGACGTTAATACCTTTAAGGACGTAGAAACCGAGTTTAACGGTAACGCCGACCCACTTAAGCTAAGGCCTTATCATCAGATAATTCTCGTTAAAGACCAAGTTGGCTTGAAAAACCTTTATAAGCTTATTTCAAACAGTTATTTGAAGTATTACAGAAAGAGCCCGAGAATTCCCAAGACCGAGCTTGAAAAGCATAGAGAGGGCTTGATAATAGGCTCTGCTTGCGAGGCGGGCGAGCTCTTTACGGCCATTCTTGACGGTAAGAATGAACAGGAAATAGAGGATATCGTAAAATTCTACGATTATCTCGAAATTCAGCCTATATGCAACAATAGATTTCTTCTTTCGGAGGGCAAGGTACCCGATGAGGAGGGACTTCGCGATCTTAACAGAAAGATAGTTGAGCTTGGCGAAAGGTTTGATAAGCCCGTAGTTGCAACCTGTGATGCGCATTTTCTTAACGAGGAGGACGAGCTCTACCGAAAGATATTGCTCGGAGGAATGAAGTTTAAGGATGCCGATAGGGATATCCGTCTTTATTTTAGAACCACCGAGGAAATGCTTGAGGAGTTTTCATATCTTGGTGAAGAAAAGGCGTACGAGGTGGTTGTTACAAACACCAATAAGATCGCCGATATGATAGGCGAGGTAAGACCTATTCCCAAGGGTAACTATACGCCTAATATGGAGGGCGCAAACGAGGAGCTTGAAGAGCTTTGCTGGACGAGGGCGCACTCGATGTACGGTGAGAATCTTCCAGAAATAGTTGAAAAGCGTCTTGCAAAGGAGCTTAAATCAATTATTGCAAACGGATTTGCGGTGCTTTATATGATAGCGCAAAAGCTCGTTTGGTATAGCGAGAGCCAAGGATATCTCGTTGGCTCAAGAGGCTCGGTTGGTTCCTCATTCGTTGCAACAATGGCGGGAATTTCCGAGGTCAATCCTCTTCCACCGCATTATTATTGCAAGAAATGTCAGTATTCACAGTTCTTTACCGATGGTAGCGTAGGCTCGGGATTCGACCTTCCCGATGCGGTTTGCCCTAATTGCGGAGAGAAGCTTTTGGCAGACGGACACGATATACCCTTTGAGACCTTCCTTGGATTCTACGGAGATAAATCCCCCGATATAGACCTTAACTTCTCGGGTGACGTTCAGGGTAGAGTTCATAAGTACACCGAGGATCTTTTTGGCGCAGAGAACGTGTTTAGAGCGGGAACGCTCGGTACGCTTGCCGATAAAACCGCATACGGTTACGTTACAAAGTATTTTGAGGAAAAGGGTCAAAGACTCGGCAGAGCAGAGGTTCAGCGCGTGGTTGAGCACTGTATGGGCGTTAAGCGAACAACGGGTCAGCATCCCGGCGGCATCATAGTTGTTCCGAGAGAGTATGAGGTTTACGATTTCACTCCGGTTCAGCACCCTGCGGATGACCCGAATTCCGATATAGTAACAACGCACTTTGCGTTTTCATATTTGCACGATACCATTCTTAAGCTTGACGAGCTCGGACACGATATTCCAACTAAGTATAAGTGGCTCGAGACCTTCTCGAATACAAGCGTTATGGACGTTCCGATGAACGCTCCTGAGGTATATGAGCTCTTCCATAGCACAAAGCCCTTGGGCGTAGCTCCAACCGACATAGATTCCGAGATAGGAACATACGGTCTTCCCGAGTTTGGAACTCGCTTTTTGCAGCAGGTTCTTGTTGATGCAAAGCCCAAGAATTTTGCCGACCTCTTGCAGATTTCGGGCCTTACTCACGGAACGGGCGTGTGGCTCGGTAACGCAGACGAGCTTATTAAAAACGGAATTTGCGACATTTCCAAGGTTATAGGATGTCGTGATAACATAATGAACGACCTTATAAGATACGGTCTTGAAAATGCGCTTTCCTTTAAGATAATGGAATCGGTTCGTAAGGGTAAGGGTCTTACCCCCGAATGGGAAGAGGAGATGCGTAAAAATGACGTTCCCGAATGGTATATCGATTCTTGTAAGAAGATAAAATACATGTTCCCGAAGGCCCACGCGGCGGCTTACGTTATGTCTGCAATACGTCTTGGATGGTACAAGGTAAATATACCGATAGCCTATTACGGCGCTATGTTTACCGTTGCCCCGGGTGGATTTGATGCGGCGATCGTAGGTAAGGGTAGAGGAAACGTTGTTGCAACTATTAAGGAAATAGAAAAAATGGGTAAAGAGGCGTCTCCCAAGGAGATAGCGTCAATACCCTCGCTTCAGCTTGCAAACGAGTGTATGGCTCGTGGCATAAAGTTCCTTTCCGTTGATATAGAAAAGTCGCATTCCTATGTATTCCAACCCGAAAACGGACATCTTCGTATGCCTTTCTCGGCGCTTGGCGGACTTGGTGAAAATGCGGCGGCAAACATAGTTGCGGCAAGAGAAGAGGAGCCTTTCTTCTCGGTTGAGGATCTTCAAAAGAGAGCAAAGCTTTCAAAGAGTGTTATCGAGATACTCCGTGTAAACGGGGCACTTGATAATCTCCACGAGACCGATCAGCTTTCAATGTTTTAAATAAAAATAAAGATGCTGTCTTATTAAGAGCAGAGCAAAAAATCTGCGTCTTAGTAAAACAGCATCTTTTTTATCCTAATGCCACGTCAAGCGCCATCATGCAGGAAAAGCCTATTGCAAAAAATACAGTTCCAAGGCTTTCGCCGCTATTTTGAATTATTCTCGGTTGAAGCTCCTTTAATATGGCAAATATCATAGCTCCTGCCGCAATTCCAAGGAGTATCGGTAATATGGGTAAAATAAAGGATACAGCCATTATGGTTAGAATAGCACCGGCAGGCTCAACCACACCCGAGAGCACACCAAGTCCGAAGGCCTTGTGCTTGTTCATTCCGTTTCCGCGCAAAGGCATTGAAATAATTGCTCCCTCGGGAAAGTTTTGTATTGCAATTCCTATTGCTAGCGCTGTTGCTCCTCCTATTGTTATACCAGCATTGCCCATTATTGCTCCTGCAAATGCAACTCCTACTGCCATTCCTTCTGGTTGAGGTTAATTTAGAATGTAGTTTTGCTTTGTTAAATTTTTAGTTTTTAATTATATTATTTTTCATTGATTATATTTTTAAATTCTTTTAATTTATTCAATTTTTTAAAATTAAAGTATATATCTATCTCTT
>JAZLCC010000018.1:0-4701 GCA_045614065.1 Eubacteriales bacterium
ATTTTTGCGTGTGTATCAAAAGAATCTATACAGTTGAACAAGGATGCAATTTCAGGTGTCTGTGTAGGAAGGTCGGTTGCACTTCCGCCGCAAAGAATCATTACATCAATGTCGCCTGTCATGTTTTTGGCGTCATCTGTGTGGCACACTTTTGCTGTGGGTGTGTTAATGGTTAAATCTTTGGGATTTCTTCTTGTAAATACCGCTACAAGCTCCATATCGGCGTTTTGCTTAATTGCAGACTCAACTCCCCTGCCAAGGTTTCCGTAGCCGTAAATACCAATTCTGATCATATCGTTTTCCTTTTCAAGTTTAACGGATTTTGTAGAAATATTATATATTATATTTTTAAAATTGTCAATAAATTAAAAGGGATTTTTCTTATAACACTTGACAAAGGTATTAAAAAAGGTTAAAATGATAATTGGAATGGTGTCTTTTGGCATTTCACTTTCAAAAAATAGTTTTTCCGGAGGGAATAAAAAATGTACGTAGTAGATTCGCACTGCGACAGCATTCAACAGGTCGCGGCGAGAAATCATCCACTTATTAACCCCTACAATTTCAGTCAAAAATACAAGCAGCTCCAAATGGTCGCTATGTTCTGCAGCTGGCCGAACGAAACGCCCAAGGAGTGTTATAAAAGAGCAACTCGTTATATGGGACTTTTCTCGGTTGCAATGGATAACGAGAGCGACAAGATAGTTAAGGTAAAGACCTACGCCGACGTAGAAAAGGCGTTTGCCGAGAATAAGCACGCGGCTCTTCTTACCATCGAGGGCGGAACGGGAATCATGGGAGATCCCAAGATATTCCGTGAGTTCTACAACTTTGGCGTAAAAGTATTCGGTCTTGCTTGGCTTCACAACGACCTCGCAAAGAGCAATCGCCTTGTGGAAGGCGAGGAGGACACAGGTCTTTCTCCTCTCGGACGTGAAATAATTACACTCGGTAACGAGCTCGGCACTATATTCGACGTTTCACACCTTTCGGATAAGGCGTTTTGGGACGTTATCGAAATTGCAGAAAAGCCCGTTATAGCAACGCACTCGAACTTCCGTGAGATCTGCCCTCATTCGAGAAACCTCACAAAGGATATGGCTAAGGCTCTTATCGACAAGGGCGGCGTTATCGGACTTAACTTCTACCCCAAGTTTATCAGCGAGAATCCCGAGGATCATACCATTGCAGGCCTCTTCAAGCATCTCGACTACTGCCTTGAAAACTTTGGTGAGGATAACATTGGCTTTGGCGGAGATATCGACGGAACGACGGGACGCTTCCCCCGTGATCTCGACCTCACACGCTCTATCCACGATCAGCTCATCGAGTTCTTGCAGGCTCACTACAGCGAGAGCATCGTAGAAAAGGTTGCAGGCGATAACTACCTCAACTTCTTAAAGAAATATCTTTGATCAATAGATCAATATAAAATAAAATTCAAAAAACAGCAAAGGAAAAAATCAAAATGTATATAGTAGATTCACACTGCGACAGTGTTCAACAGGTTGCGGCAAGATGCCACCCCATCGTAAACCCCTACAACGTAAGCCAAAAGTATAATCAGCTTCAGATGTACGCAATGTTCTGCGGTTGGCCCGGAGAGGATGCAAAGGCTTCCTACAAGAGAGCTTCACGCTACATGGGACTTTTCTCGGTAGCTATGGATAACGAGAGCGACAAGATAGTTAAGGTAAAGACCTATGCAGATATCGAAAAGGCATTTGCAGACGGAAAGCATGCGGCTCTTCTTACCATCGAGGGCGGAACGGGAATTATGGGCGATCCTCAGATATTCCGTGAGTTCTACAACTTCGGTGTAAGAGTATTCGGTCTTGCTTGGTGCCACAACGATCTCGGTCTTTGCAATAAGATTCTTGACGAGGGCGGCGAGGATACGGGCCTTACCGAGAAGGGCAAGGAAATAATTGCTCTCGGTAACGAGCTTGGTATGATCTTTGACGTTTCCCACATATCCGACAAGGGATTTTGGGATATCATTGAGCTTGCAAAGAAGCCCCCCATCGCTACACACTCGAATTTCCGTACCGTTTGCAACCACTCCCGTAACCTCACCGACGATATGGCTAAGGCTCTTATCGACAGAGGCGGCGTTATAGGTCTTAACCTCTATAAGGCTATTATTCACGAGGATAAGGATAAGCGTGATATCCCCGATTTCTTCAAGCATCTCGATTACTGCCTTGAAAAGTTTGGTGATAGCAATATCGCATTCGGATGCGACATCGACGGCGTAAGCGGAGACTATCTCCCCTCGCTCGATCTCAACCGTTCGATACACGATCAGTTTATTGAGTTTATGCAGAAGCATTATAGCGAGGATATTATTGAAAAGGTTGCATATAAGAACTATATGAACTACCTCAAGAAGTACCTTGACTAATTAATATTAGATACCGACAAATATGAAAAGCACTGAAAAAAGATTTAAAATAGGCATCTTCGGCGCTTGGCGCGGAGGATCGTTTATGCAGATATTCGAGATGTTCGACGATTGCGAGGTCTATGCGCTCTGCGATAAAAGCATAGAGCGTATGGAGAAGGCGGCGTCGGCTGTCGATCATCCCGTAAAATTCTATACCGACTTCGACGAGTTTTTGGATTCGGGTGTTAATGCAATAATGCTTTGCAATTATTTCCATCAGCACGCAGAATATGCAATAAAGGCTCTCGAAAAGGGTATCCACGTATTTTCCGAGACTATGGCAGCTCCCACCCCTGCCCTCTGCGTTGCGCTTTGCCGTGCCGTAGAAAAGAGCGGATGCGTTTATATGCTTGCCGAGAACTATCCCTTCTCCCGTCCTTGCACCGAGATGACTCGAATTTGCAAGCAGGGAAATTTAGGACAAATAGTTTTTGCCGAGGGTGAATACGTTCATCCTATGAGTCCAAACGAGGAGATTCGTTATCATTCCCCCGACACTAACGGAAAATACCATTGGCGCAGATTTTTGCCCTCTACTTATTATTCCTCTCACTCTTTAGCGCCCCTTATGTGCGCTACGGGACTTATGCCGAAGAAGGTTATCGGCAAAGCGGCCCCTGCATCCGAAGAGGAAATGCGTGAGCTCCGCAAGCTTCGCGGCGACTCTATCGGCATTATGCTTGTTGAGATGGATAACGGCGCTATCTTCCGTATCAGCGGAAGCGCATACGTTGCAAGCCATGCAAATTGGTATAGAGTAAGTGGCGAAAAAGGAACCGTTGAGAGCGTTCGCGGTACCTCGCGCGACGTTCGAGTTCATTATAATCATTGGTGCGTTCCCGAGGGCGCAGAGCAGGACACCACCTACCGTGCGGAATTTAAAACCGACCGCAAGAAAGCCGACACCGTTGGACACGGCGGCGGAGATTATTACGTTATCAAGCATTTCGTTCAGTCCTTGCGTAAGGGTAAAGCCTACAAGCCGCTCGACGTATACCACGCAGTTGCTATGGCTGCAGTTGCTATCTTCGGTTGGCGAAGCGCCATTAACGGCTCAAAGCAAATGAATATTCCAAACTTCCGCCTCGAGCGAGTTCGCAAGAAGTGGGAGAACGATAATCTCACCCCCTTCCCCGACGAAAACGGATATCATTCGCTCCCCTATACCGTCTATAATTACGATATCTCCCAAGAGATATTGAACGAGCAATAAGCGCTTAATAGATCCACAAAAAATCTATCGATATCAAATTCATCTTTCGTCAACACGTTTCACGAAAGTGAATATATCGACAAAAGATTAATACAAATAAGGGAGAACCACAAAAAGGTTCTCCCTTGTTTTGCGCTTATCTATATTAAAAAAACTAAACAACCCTCTTTCGTGTCATCCTGAGCGGAGAAAATCTCACGGTGTGAGATTTTCGCAGTCGAACCCGACCTAAGGGAGGGCGCGAAGCGGGATCTCTAATGAATTTTCGTTGTATTTCCGCCGAGATCCCGAACGATGAAAACATCGTTCGATCCTCGTTTCACTCGGATTTCGACTACGCTCAGGATGACACGGCGGAGGCGGGAAATATTAAATTTTATTGTTTTTTATCCCTCTCAGTCAGCTCCGCTGACAGCTCTCCCAAAGGGCGAGCCTTAAAATGCATCATCCCCTTGCCGTAGCGGTGAAAAGTAACCAGAGCCTCCCTTTTAAGGGAGGTGGCATTTTCGTTAGAAAATGACGGAAGGAGTAAGCGCAACAATGGACTTTGTACTCTTGATGAAATAAAACTTCTATGTGCACGCGCCCCCTTCCGTCAACCGCTTCGCTCACATTTCGTTCGCTCTGGTTGCCACCTCCCCCCGCGGGGGGGCTTTCAGTGAGTGCGAACATAGCACTTTCAATCGTCGAGCTTGCTTTGAAAACTCCCTAAAACTTTCCCGTATGAAAGTTTTTGCGGAGCTTTTTTCAAAAAGCGACTAAAAAAGCAATCCTTAAACCACTTGACAAATATTTTTATATATGATATAATTTTAAGGATAAGTAATGGCATAGGAGGGCACCAAGAATGACGAGATTTATTTTCGACAAGGCTTCTCTTTTTATTAATGAATCGCATCTCAAAAGATACAATGCATTTTCTTACGCAGGCACTAAAAATGACTGCGTTATTGACTGCTCTAAATATTCTGTTTTTCCCGGTTTCGTAGATGTTCACGTACATTTTCGCGAGCCGGGCTTTTCTTATAAGGAAACGATAAAA